>NZ_VMLM01000099.1:0-12654 GCF_013276695.1 Streptococcus sp. 4155 | reverse complement strand
TTACATCTCCATTGTCTTTTACAACTACGTTGGTGGCTGTTGGGTTAGCTTTCGAAACGGCTTCTTTAACTTTGGCTTTTTCGGCTTCTGTTAAATGCGCTGGGTCTGCTACTGGTGTTACTACCAGAGCTGTCTTGTCTGCTTTGTCGACTAACTGCTCTTTCGCTTTGTCTAACTTACCTTGCGCTTCTGTTACTTTTTCTTGCGCTTCTTGAACTTCAGCTGCTGTCGCATTGTCACCTTTAGCTAATACTGCTTTGGCTGCTTCCTTCGCTGCTGCAACATCTGCTTCTGCTTCTTTCTTAGCGGCTTCGTATGCTTGAATACTTTCTGGTGTCTTACCTTCTGTACTTACAGCTTCATCTAACTTCGCTTTATCCTCAGTTAGTTTATTTTTCGCTGTAGTTGTCGCTGCGGTTGTTACGGCATCTTCTGCCGCTTTCAAGGCTGCTTTGGCTGCGTTTACTTTCGCTAGCTCTGCTTGTACAGCTTCTGGTGTCGCATTGTCGTCCGCTATTACTTTTTTCGCTGCTTCCACTGCTTTATCCGCCGCTTCTTTTGCTTTAGTATATGCGTCAACTTTGCTTTGTGGCTTGTCATCTGTAGTTGGTTGACTTGCTACTTCGCTTGCTAAATCGTTATTCGCTTGCGTTAGAGCTGTCTTGTCTGCTGGTTTCACCACATACGTTACTCTTACGTTTTCTGTACTTTGATCTGTATAAGTAACAACAACGTCAAGAGTATGGTTCCCTACTGTAGTTGGATACTGTGTTCCTTCTTTCAGTACAGCTGATGCTTTGTTAGCTACATCTACAGCAGCAAGTAACTCTGCATTTGTAGGATTTTCACCGATTACTTTTGTAATCGTCTTAGTCGTCGGAGCTGTGTGTTCTGGAATAGGATGATTTTGGTTATTTGCTTGAGATTCAACATCGCCATTTCCTCTAGTAGAGGCTGTTGTGATATTTGTATTCCTGTTCACTTTTGTATAGTCAAGCGTAACCTTACCATTTGCTAGACTGATACCATCTGGTAAGGTTGTTGAAGAACTCCAATTATTTCCTCGTTTAACCAGTGTTACTGTGGCATTGGTATTTTGTTTGTTCTTATAAGTTAAGGTCACTTTTTCTGCATCTGTCGGTAATGTAACTTCTACATCTCCATTTTGACGTGTAGCACTAGTTGTTGCACTCGGTTGTTCAAACTTAGCCTTAATTCGTTTAGTTTCTGAAATTTTCGTTGCGCTAGAAGCTTTTACCGCAACTTCCGTCCCGTCTTTTACTAAACTTTTTGGAAGGGTAAAGCTATTGCCACTAGCTGTAATTCCTGCAACAGCACTCCATCCTTGATCAGTTTTTCTAAAATGTTGTGTTTCTGAACGATTACTAGTTTGATTATGATAAGTCAAATCAAACTCAGTAGCTTCCTGCGGTACAGTAATTACAACCGAACCATCTGGTTGGGCTATACCACTTACATCCTCTAATCTTCCTAAAACCTTAGTAGTAGCTGCTATACTAAAGTCAGAGCCGTCCTTCTGCTGCTTAACTGTAACTGTTGAACCTGCTTCTGCTGTTTCAGCTTGGATTAGGATTTTGCCCAGTCCATTTTCATCATTTATAATCGAAATTGTGCTATCTGCATTGGCGTCATCCTTATTCCAGTTGCTACCAGTTTTAGTAAAACCAACAGTTTTTTCTTGTCCAGTAGCATTTGTATACGTAAGCATAACCTTAGTAGCTTCGTCTTGACCTACCATTGATGTTACCGTTAGAGTTTCTTTATCTTGTGAGATAGTTGGAGATTGAGGTGCTTGGACCGTCACTTTTGTAACCAAGTCATCTCGTGAGATAAACTTACTTTCTGATCCGTCCTGACTTGTAACAGTTGCATTTCCATCACTATCCACTGTAACAGTCGCTCCTGGGTTAGCAGCTTGTAGAGCCTTCTTAATCTTTTCAATATCTGAAGAATTTAGTTTCTCTGGATCGGTTACAGGTACTTTCTGCTCTGGGTTGACTAACGGTTTACGGTTCTTTGCAGCTTCTTTTTGCTCTTCTGTCAGCTCCAACAAATCTTTGTGGGAAATCAAGCCACTTGTTCCATCTGGTTGTACAACATAGGCATCTCCATTTTGCCCAACGTTTACAGTAGCACCAGGATTTTTCTCCTGAACCTTCTGAGTAATCTTCGTCAATTCCTCTTTGGTTAGCTTATTTGGATTAGCTACCTTCACTTTTTCAGTTGGTTTTTGGATTTCTTTTGGAGAAGTCGAATCATCTGCAGAATCTGCTTGCCCATTTTGTTTCACAAAATCACTGACAGCAGCTTCTTCCTCTTGTCCATCCGGTCTGGTCACCTGAACCTTACCATCATCTGTTATTTCAACTTTAAATCCTGGATTAGCATCTTCAATAGCTTTTTTTAGCTTATCTTTCTCGGTTTGATTTAGACTACTTGGATTTTCAACGGTAACTTTTTCTGCTGGGCTTACAAAGTCACGGCTAGCTTCTGTAGGAAGTTCTAGTTTAAGCGATTCTGATAGTGGTGATACAAGATAGTCTAAAACAGGTTCATCTGTACCTTCCTTAACCACTGCCGTAACTAGACGAAGTTCCTCATTCCCCACCAATTCTTGTCTATACTTATCAGGAGTAAACTCAACTGTTCCATCCGCCTTAACATCACCACTAGCAAGAATAGTATAGCCAGTAGCTTTTTTAGGCTTATTATCAGAAGCACCTGTGCCTACAGCATCCACATCATTCCCACCTTTAACCAAGAAGGTTTTCAGTTTTGCTTTATCAGGAATATTTGCTGCTTCTCCTTTTGTTCCAGAGTTTGCTTTGATGACCGGTTTTCCTGTAGTCTTTCCTTTCAAACTCTCAGCTGTTGTTGCAAAACTCGGTTTCGTAAATGGAATGTATAGATAGAGTTTTTCTGTCTTGGTTGTATTATCTGCGGTTGTAACCGTAACAGTAATTTGATGGATACCTGAATTGGTTTTGTTAATAGTTCCTGTTAATGACTTCTTGCTACTTAGGGGTCCCTCATGCTCCACTTCACCCTGAACCAAGCCCGTTTTTTCTAAATTAGTTACTTCAATATTTTTGATAGACTTACCACCTGGAACTCGAACCAGCACTTGTAGTTGCTTTCCAGTATAACTGTCAAGATATAGTGCTTTATACTTACTTGTCTCCAAGCTAGAAGCTGCTCCGCCCTCTCCACTTTGTCCAAACCCAATACGAATCTGACTGCTATCGTAGTTGGCTACTTTAGCATCTGATGATTCAGACTCTAAGAGTGAAGTTCGCTTGCCTTCTGCAGTCAAATAAGACTGACCTGAAACACGTGACTTGACAGTATAAGAACCTTTTGTAATAACAACATTTTTGAAGGTTGCATTTCCATCATCACCAGCAATACTGGTTGCTACTTCTTTTCCGTCATGGTAGAGAACCATCTCTACACCTTTGGTTCCGTTAGTTGCAGTGATATCCTTTATCGTCCCTGCTTGCTTTTGCAAATCAGTATTTAAACTTGGTTTTTTCGGTTTCACAACAAAATTTAACTGAACCAATTCACCAGAACCGTCAGCAAAGATTCGCTCTACAAGATAAGATTTCACTCCCGGAGTATTGACGATAGTGTCTGCAGCTTCTTTGTTGTTTTCAACTTTGACGCCGTCCTTAAAAAGATTATAAGAAGTTGGATGTGATTCAGCATTATCCCCTACCTTATCCCTATTTTTAAAGTAGGATTCAAGGTCAATGCCTCCATCGCTTTTAGCAATTAAAGATGAAGAGTTACCTGGAGTTGTTGATACATTATTATTTTGCGGCTGCCAAATTTGCCCTTGTACAATCTGATAGTAGCCATTCCCTTCCAACTGAGCCGGATACTTCTCAGCCTGGTCTCCTTCACCGGCAGCTCTACCGTACCACTGATTGACTAGCAAGCGATTAACTGATTTCCCTGACAGCCTAAACCCTTTAACACCCAAGGCGTAATAGAGATTACGGAAAGTCGTATCTGGGGAAGTCGTCTCAAAGGTCAAATGGTAGCTATCATCACGTCCTCCGTCCAAAGAGAAGGTGTATACTTTCTCGGTTTCATTTTTGATACCAGAGTATTTAGAAGCTGCCTTTTTCTCAACTTCAGTTGGGAAGTTTTTATCAGCATGGTAGTAGAAACCTTTCTGCACCCACCAGTTAACTTCTTCCTTGGCTAAGCCATCCAGACTATCCGTCCGATAACCATAACCTCCACTTTTTGCTGCCGCTCCTGTTGATGCAACAGTCCCCTGCTTTTCATCACTAATCCCATCAGCTGATTGTAAGGCCTTTAGGATTTGATCCTCTCCGTTACCTGCATCTCCACTAGTAGCAGTGGTGCCACCAGTCCTATGATCATAACGAGAAATAGTTACTGAGTTTGCTTTTACAGTGTGGTTTTTAGGTAGGGTAAACCAAAAAGTATTTGATAAGTAGTGGTGTGGACCCCGTCCTACTTTTCCCTTATTGATATCAATCTCCCATTTAAAACCAGTTTCTGTTTTCTTGACTATCCCGTAGATAAAATCTTTCGCTTCCGGAATACGAAACTCTTTTCCGTCCCAATATGCTCTTGAACGTTGCGAACCATAGACATAGGTTCCACGGGCATAAGGTGAACCTGCATGTCCATCTTCTAAAAAGTAGTTGATCCCATCTACATAAGCATTACTTGGCACAGCTATGTAGCCTGAAGGAACTTCTTGTCTGCTTCCTCTTGAACGAGGTTGAATCGCTGTTGTCACCGGAGTGTTTAACGGTTGTTCATCCTGTTCTGTATCATCCTCATCATCGTCAAGTGGAATAGGGTCATAGTCAGACTGGCTGTCTTTGAGCACCTGAGGCTGAAGGACTCCAGTGCTGCTTGTTTTGGCTGCTATCGTGTCAGCAGATCCTGCCCTTTTCTCTCTCACCTGAGAACTTTCTTGAACAGACTCTGGCTGGCTAGAGTCTACTCCAGTAGTTTTAGGGGCAGCTACTGTCTGTCCTTGATTAGATCCTTCCGCTGACCTCCCTTGCCCTTTTATCTCCTTTGTAATCTTGCCTTCAGCAAGTTGCTCAAGTACAACCTCCTTCGACTCCCCCTCGTCCGACTCCTGCAGAGCCCCATCAGGGTTACCATCAAATCCAGCGACCACGTCATTAGTTGTAGCTGGAGTGACTGTCTCACTCGCTGCTACTGCACCGTTGGCAAAAAACATCAATGCGGCAACCGCAACACTGGCGGCACCAAAGTGGTACTTACGAATGGAGTAACGGAAGACCTTTTCTCTGTTAGACTTTCTAAAATCCATAACTCTTTCTCCTTAAAGATATGATTGAAGAGAACATGTCATTTTCCTCTTCAATTGACAATAATATTAAATAGCAACTTACG
The DNA here is from genome assembly GCF_013276695.1 of Streptococcus sp. 4155. Lineage (NCBI taxonomy): Bacteria > Bacillati > Bacillota > Bacilli > Lactobacillales > Streptococcaceae > Streptococcus > Streptococcus sp. 4155. The sequence continues at coordinate 7,221 of NZ_VMLM01000099.1, read as the reverse complement.
ACTATTTACCCCACTGTACCTCCTATGAAGAGTATACAGTCTAGTAGCAATTATACCACCCCCCCCCCGAATTTTGCAAGGAAAAACATTTAATTTTTCTGTTTTTAGAGTATTTTATGGTAAATTGTTATCTTTCTATTTATATGTATTGGATTTTTTGATTAAACTGCAAAAAACGAGGACTATTGTATTTTTTTATTTATAAAATTTCGGGTATAAGTTTTACAAAAAAATCCAGTCTCAACAATGTCTCAGAATCACATTTGTACTAGTGTAGTTTCAGTTTACCATAACTATACTAGTACAATTTTTCATTGTCTTCACCTTCTAACTAGATATGGTGGAAAGGATTGGTCGATGCTTGGCTAGGTAAAATCTCTAGTTCCCAACCTTTTTCCTCTTTCCATTGAGTAAGGAGTGCTGCGATTTTTTCCACAAACAGCACTTCGATATAGTGACCTGGATCCAATGCCAGCAAGCCATCAGACAACATATCCTGGGCAGTGTGGTAGTAAATATCACCAGTGATATAGACATCCGCTCCTTTAGCTAAAGCATCCTTATAGAATGACTGCCCGCTTCCACCACAGATGGCCACTCTTGAAATAGGTTTCTGCAAGTCATTCTCTTGATAATGCACCATTCGAAGACTATCTAGGCCGAATACTTGCTTGACATACTGGGCAAAGTCCCCAAAGGTCTGAGTCAGAACATTCCCAATACGTCCAATTCCACGTTCAGGACCTGTCTCCTGAAGATAAGTTATCTCCTCGATTCCTAGCATCTGACAGAACCAGTCATTGAGACCATTTTCAACGATGTCAATATTGGTATGGCTGACATAAACTGCAATGTCATGCTTGATGAGATCAATGTAAATCTGATTTTGTGGACGGCTAGCTACCAAATCCTTGATGGGACGGAAAATCGGCGCGTGCTTGACGATAATCAAATCCACACCCTTTTCAATGGCCTCTGCTACCGTCTCTTCACGAATATCGAGAGCAACCATGACACTTTGTATCTCCTTGTCCAAAGTGCCAATTTGCAGACCACGACTGTCTCCCTCCATGGAAAATTCCTGAGGGCAAAAGGCTTCATATGCGTTAATTACTTCACTTGCTAGCATGGAGCACCTCCTTGATGGCTTGAATTTTATCTACTAAAACTTGACGCTCCTCTATATTTTTTTCTGGGATTTGTCCGAGGGCAAACTCTAGCTTAACAGCTTCTTTTTGCCATTTTTGGACAAAGACTGGGCTGACTTCTTTGGACAAGAAGGGGCCAAATCGAACATCACTGGCTGATAGTTTCATTTGTCCTGCTTCCACCACCAAAATCTCGTAAAACTTGCCAGCTTCTTCTAAGATACTTTCGGCTACAATCTGAAAACCGTAGTCCTGCAACCAGATACGCAAGTCGTCTTCACGATTATTGGGCTGGAGAATCAAACGCTCTACGTTAGCTAACTTGTCCAAGCCTTCTTCTAAAATCCTAGCAATCAAACGGCCACCCATACCAGCAATGGTAATGACCGACACTTGGTCTGCCTCTTCAAAGGCTACCAAGCCATTGGCTAAACGAACCTGGATTTTCTCCTTTAGGCCGTGAGCCTCAACATTTTTAACCGCGGACTGGTAGGGACCTTCTACGACCTCACCTGCAATGGCACTTTCGATTTGTCCTCTCTCAACCAACTCAATAGGCAGATAAGCATGGTCACTTCCCACATCTAGCAAAATGGCTCCCTGTGGCACAAAGGAAGCCACCAATTCTAATCTCTTTGAAATCATCTTATCTCACTTTCCAAAACTCTATTACCTCTTATTATACCACATTTCAATCTTCAACTTTCCAGTAATATAAGCACCTCTGGCAAAAGAAGTTTCAATGTCCTAAGGTAATAGATGGATTCACTTGAAATATTTTTCAGAAATTTACAGAATTGTCAAAAAATGGGTAATTTATTCAAAAGAGTCTTTACTTTATAAAAAATGTACACTAAAATATATTTAGAAGATTAGAGGAGATAAAAGTTTCACTAAATTTTATATTTGAAGGTAGTATTTAGATAGGAAATTTAGTCAGACGAACCACGAATTTGCTCTATGCTTTCTAGAATTTATTATAAGGAGATTAATATGCATATTTTTCTTAAAAATCGAGCTTTTCGTCAGCTAACAGTGAATGAGTGGATTTCAAGTTTTGGAGATACTATTTTTTACTTAGCTTTTATCAATTATGTCTCTTCTTATACGTTTGCTCCCTTAGCTATATTTTTGATCAGTCTATCAGAAACCATTCCTCAGGTCTTGCAACTTTTTACTGGAGTTATAGCTGATTTTCAAAAAAATCGAATCAGCAAGTATATTTCTATCCTCTTTATCAAGATCCTCCTTTATTCTGGAGTGACTTTGCTCCTGACAAGTACCGACTTCTCTCTTTTCTGTTTTCTTTATTTGCAGTATGAACTTGATTTCAGATACGATTGGTTTTCTTGCAGGATACATGCTGACACCGATTTACATACGGCTAATAAACGATGATATGACGGAGCTATGAGTTTTAAGCAGTACACGAGTTCCATTGTACGTTTGATAGGTAATCTCAGCGGAGGAGTATTTTTAGGACTGTTTAGCATTTCTACTCTAGCTTTTGTAAATGTTTTAACCTTTTTATTTGCCTTTCTAGGAAGTCTACTTATCCGAAACCGCTTGAAAAAAGAGGAAGAAAAAATCGAAGTTCCTCCTTATGTAGGAATGAGTAGCTTTTTCCAGCATTTGAAAGAGTCAATGAAATTATTGATGACTATGGAAGATGTCATGGTCTTGCTTTGGATTTTGTCCATTAGTCAAGCTGTTTTGATGATGGTAGAGCCTGTCAGTGCGATTCTACTGATTCACTATCCTTTTATGGGTTTGTCAACAGGGCAAAGTCTGGCAATTTTGATAATGATAAGCCTTCTTCATGTTATTTTAGGTGGACTTCTGAGTGGATTTCTATCTAAAAAAATTTCTATTCGCCTGAATATTTATTGGAGTCTATTGATGGAGTCTCTCATTGTTATAGGTTTTCTACGTGGAAGTTTTTTACTTATTTTACTAGGAAGTGCAGGTGATGCTTTCTCGGCAGGAGTATTGAGTCCTCGCTTGCAAGCCATGATTTTTGGAATCATTCCTGAGGAGTTAATGGAATCAGTTCAATCCTCCATCAATGTTATCAACTTGCTTATCCCAGCTGTCCTATCCCTTGCTCTCGTATTTCTTGCAACAAGTGTTGGTCTTGACGTTGTTGCCTTTGCTCTTATAATTTTACTACTTATAGCAGCCTATCTAGTTCACCAGATGAAAAACTTACCAAACCAAGAAGAAATTTAGCTAGAATGTTATAGATAGGTCAGTTTTCACTTGATAGTTTCTGTGGAATCGTAAGCTCCTTGTAATTGATTGTCGATATTACATACAACTATCTGACAACTGCAAATGTTTCCAATCCCTATCAAGATGCAATTTATATAAGATAAGTCTATTCTTTTCCTATAAAATCTGATAAGATAGAGGAAAGAATAATTAGAATAGAGGTTACTTCAATGGCGGTTCCCGATAGACTCCCTGCTCGTATGAGAATGGATGGACGAACTATTTTCCAACAGATAAAAAACTATTTTGATACTGAAAATAAAGAATATTTTAAGCACCCCAATACCTATGATGGTATTTCCATGCATCTGGAACCCAACATCCTGACCAGTATGGAGCACTTCGATTTGACTGGCTTTCATTGCGAATGTAAGGATTTCCAAAATCAGGGAGTCTGTAAACACTGGGTTGCCATGGATCTCTACTTTCGTAGCCTCCCCCAAGCTATTCAAGAACGCATTGGTAAAGCGAGTCATAAACCAAGTTTTGCCAGCCAACTGATTCCTACCTTGCCATCTGATGAACTCCAAGACGAACTGGTAGAAGAAAAAGCGGTGGCGCCTTCACTTTCCCTTCATGGACAAGTCGAAATCCGAAATCATAGCCTAGCATGGACCTTAAAACTACAGGTAGAACAGGCTTCTCGTGCCTATGTTATCAAGGATATAGCTCACTTCATTTTTCTCATTTTCCAAGAGGAAGATTACTTTGTTTCACAGAAAATCGGGACAATCAGATTATCCTTAGATCAGTTTAATCAAGCATCCCAAAACCTACTCCTCTATATCAAAAAATATTTCATCGATAGAAATGAACATTCTTATTTCAACTTCAGTTATGGCATTAGCCCTAGAGATTGCGGACGCTATTTAGAGACTCCTGTTAGCTATTTAAACGACCTCGTCCCACTTTTTCAAGCTTTGGATGTCTTCCAATATGTAACCTCAAAAGCCGAATACCCTCTTATATTCTTAGATGATAGTCCCTTTATCCCGGAAGAGGAAATTTTTAAGGTTGTCAAGTCTAATAACCATTATGAAATCATCAATACAGCTTATTTTGGTTTCATTATTCAAGAAAAACTTTGGATTCGACACAATCACTTCCACATCATCAAAGAAGAACACCGTTACTTTTTGGATAAATTAGCTACTTGGATCTATCATTATCAAGAAAGTTCTCCTCTTATCTTTTCACAGGAAAATAAGGCTGAACTTATGCAAATCTGTAATATCATCTCAAACTATGTTCCTATCAGTCTTCCAGATGAATTACAAATCCATGACTTTATCCCCACCTTTGCCTTCTCCAAAACTAGAAATGAAATTGCCCTTAATATGGTGTGGTCCTTTGGAGAAAAACAAGTCCATTCTAAACAAGATTTCCTAACCCTCCCCTATACTTACCAAGCTAGCAAAGCTAGAAAAATCTATCATCAACTGCTTTCTGCTGGTTTCAAAGAGGAATTTCATAGTCTTTCCAAAATCAAAATCGTTGATTTCTTCCTAAAAGAACTCCCCCGTTTTCGTACTCTGGGTCAAGTTCAACTAGATGAATCGCTTGAAAAACTCTTAGTAGAAGATCCTGCTGTCATTGACATTTTTGACGACGAAGGCTTCCTTTCAGTTCAGTTTGATTTTTCTATGATTTCAGAAGATGAGGTTGAAAAAGCTATCCAAGCTTTATGGAATCAAGAAAGCCACTACCAAACCAAGCAAGGAAAGGTTCTAGTCTTTGACGATGAAAGTCTCAAGGTTGCCCAAAGCCTCCAAGATCTTCGCGCTAAATTTTCAGACGGAAAAATCAAGATGCACAAATCTCGTGCCTTTAGTCTTTCTGAAACCTTCAAAGACAATGAACATGTCAATTTTTCTCGTGATTTCAAAAAGATGGCTTATGACCTGACCCACCCTGAAGAATTTGATATCAAGCCTTATGAAGTCAAGGCCAAACTCCGCTCCTATCAAAAAGAAGGAGTCAAGTGGCTGAGTATGCTGGATCATTATCATTTCGGAGGAATCCTGGCGGACGACATGGGGTTAGGGAAAACCTTGCAAACCATCACTCTTCTGGAAGCCAACCTTAAACCAGACCAGAAAGCTCTTATCCTAGCTCCAGCCAGCCTTCTTTACAATTGGAAGGAAGAATTCCGAAAATTTGTACCTCACAAACAGGTTGAAGTAGTCTATAGTAGCAAAACTGAGCGTATCAAACAAATTGAAAAATCTGCTACTATCACTATTACAAGCTACCCATCTTTTCGTTCTGACCTTGAACACTATCAAAAGCAGTCTTACGACTACCTCATCCTAGATGAAGCACAGATGATAAAAAATAGTCAGACCAAAACAGCACAAGCTTTAAGAGAATTTGATGTCAAAACCTGCTATGCCCTATCTGGAACTCCTATTGAAAACCGTCTCGAAGAGATTTGGTCTATTTTCCAGATAGTATTACCAGGTCTCCTACCAAGTAAAAAGGAATTTTCAAAATTGTCACCTCAACTCGTTGCTAAACTGATTCAACCTTTTGTCCTGCGTAGGAAAAAAGACGAAGTTCTGACAGAATTACCTGAACTGAGCGAGCACCTCTACAGCAATGAACTCAGCAGTTCACAAAAAACGCTCTATCTAGCTCAACTTCGACGCATGCAAGAAATGGTTTCAGGAGCCAGCGCTGATGAGATTAAACGTCATAAAATTGAAATCTTAGCAGGACTAACCCGACTTAGACAAATCTGTAATACCCCTGCTCTCTTTTTAGAAGACTACAAAGGGGATAGTGGAAAAATGGACAGCTTATTCGAGCTCCTAGACACCATTCGTGAAAAAGGGTCACGACCACTTATCTTTTCACAATTCACCTCTATGCTTGATCTCATTGAGCAAGAACTAGAGAAAAAAGAAATGTCTCACTTTAAAATAACAGGACAAACACCTTCAGATAAACGTCAAGAAATGGTCAATCTCTTCAATCAAGGGGAAAAAGACTGCTTCCTCATTTCCCTAAAAGCAGGTGGAACAGGACTAAATCTAACAGGAGCTGATACCGTCATCCTCTGTGACCTCTGGTGGAATCCAGCAGTCGAGATGCAAGCCATCGGTCGAAGCCACCGCCTTGGCCAGACCAAACAAGTCGATGTCTATCGCCTTATCACACTTGGTACCATAGAGGAAAAAATCCAAGAACTCCAAGAAAGTAAAAAAGAACTCTTCAACACCGTTCTTGAAGGACAAGAAAGCAGAAGCAATTTGAGCGTTGATGATATTAAAGAAATCTTGGGTGTTGAATAAACGAAAAAGAACTAGAGTAACCACACTTAGTGGATTTATCTAGTTCTTTTGTAAGCGCGTCATAACAAGGTATCTATCATTCATGGAGCTCCTCCTGTATACTATTAGTAAAGTAAAACTATTGGAGGATATTTTAATGCCACAACCTATTGTTCCTGTAGAGATTCCACAATCTCGTCGTTTTGATTCTAAAAAGAGAAATGATATTCTGCTTAAAATTCGTATTGGCAAGCTTGAACTAAGTTTTTTCAATCTCTCAATCTCGAAATGATAGAAGAGCTTTTGGATAAGGTGTTGCTCTATGACAATTCATCTATCTAGCCTAGGGCAGGTCTATCTCGTGTGTGGGAAAACGGATATGAGACAAGGCATTGATTCACTGGCTTATCTCATTAAAACCCACTTTGAATTGGATCCTTTCTCAGGTCAAGTCTTTCTCTTTTGTGGTGGACGTAAAGACCGCTTTAAAGCTCTTCACTGGGATGGGCAAGGATTTTGGCTACTATATA
>NZ_VMLM01000098.1:0-3635 GCF_013276695.1 Streptococcus sp. 4155 | reverse complement strand
TGAAGAGAGTTCTGACGCCAACATCAAAAACCTTGGCTGCCTCGACATGGCTGTGCCCCCTCTTTGATGTAATCTAATGCTCGCTGTTTAAAATCTGTACTATATGCCATAGCTTTATTATAACATGCTTGTTTGAAACTAAGCAACTATAACATTTTCCAAGGTAAATAATTAGAATGGTGTTCTAATACAGACACACCTAATTTACCTTTATTATATTTTATAGACCTACTAAGTAAGTTATAAGCCTCCGTAGCACTTTTAGTGAAAAGCACATTGTAGTTACTGGCACTTAGAAAATTTTTAATTTTTTTCTTAACAGCCTCATATTCATTAGAAAAAATTAAATCATTTTTTGAATTATGTCTCTTAATGTTTATTGGAATTCCTGAATAAACTTCTGTTAATTTATTAACAACAGCTTTTGGCTTGGGAACTGTAGCTGCATTATCAAAATAAATAATATCTGATGTTTGAAAAGAAAATAAATTCCTCAACATATTTCACCACTTTGAAAATCTACTACCATTAAAAATTTCTACTTCCTAAGATTTAAAATTCGATTTATGTAATACATTGTATTGGCACATCTTTTGGGAAATACAACTGGACCATTTAATACTACTACAGAAACTTCATCACTACTATGGCTTCTGCTGACTTCTCATGATTCCTTGTTACTATGCTTTAGGCGCTCATGAAACCTCACGGGATCAGTCCTAGATCTTTCTTCCTTTATAACAGAGGACGTTAAAAGGTTACAGTGAAAATAGGAAATCGGACGCAGAATCTTTGGACTCTAGGAAGATTTATCTTTTTCACACAAACCTTAGTCCGAATTCAATTACTTTCATGACTTACAGATATAAGTTACGACTACCTATTTGGACTTTAGAGGTCTTGGCTATCTCATCTGCTAGATAGGCTTTCCTAGCACCTCTCTGTTCCTAGAACCAGGATTTCGCTATTCTTTCCTCTAACGGTTTTTATTCTAACGTCAGGGTCTATCTCCAGACCGTCTTCGTCCGCTACCTCACGATAGTCAGGATTGAGGGTCGCTATTAGGTTCATCGGTAGCTAGTGCCCACAGAGGACTTGTTCCTCAGATGTAGGCCATGACCCGTCGTACCTAAAAAACTATCCGACCTTAACTTAAGACCAGATAGTTCATCATTTTTATTTTTCAGCTGTAAGGGCAGCCATTGTGATGTAGTTGTATGGTTTGTTGAAGTGTGGCAAGAAGAAGAGGTCTGTCAATGCCAATTTATCAATTGTTACATGCTCTTGGACAGCAAGTGAGAACATGTGAATTCCCATGCTGATTGAAATATCGTGTGAAACCATTTGGGCACCAAGAATTTCACGGCTATCTTTGTCAAAGACAATCTTAATCGCTACTTCATGGTTATCGTGTTTCATGAATTCTGGTTTTTGAAGATCGTTAAATCCTGTCTCAGTCGCATTGTAACCTGCAGCTTTTGCTTTTTCAAGAGTCAAACCAGTTGAAACCATGTGAAGACCATAGATTGAGATACCGTTTGAACCTTGAACACCGATTCCTTCCAATTCATGTCCACAAGCATTGTAGGCACCAACGATACCAGTACGAACTGCGTTTGAAGCAAGGGCGATGTAGCTTGTGTCTTTACGAGCATTATCATAGACAGTCGCACAGTCACCAACTGCAAATACACCTGGAATTGAAGTTTCTTGTTTCTTATCTACAAGGAAAGCACCATTTCGGAAGAGTTCAATCTTACCGTCAGCAAGAGCTGTGTTAGGACGGAAACCAACCGCAAGAACAACCATATCCACATCAAAAGTTTCTTTATCGGTAATCAAGCGTTCAACTTTACCGTCACCTTCGATTGCTTTAACAGTTTGACCAAGAGCCAAGCGGATGTTGTGGTCTTCCAAGTTCTTCGCCATCATTTGTGTAAAGTCTTTGTCATAGTAACCGTTCAAGACAGTATCAACGATATCGACAAGGACAACTTCTTTTCCAAGACGCTCAAAGGCTTCAGCAAGTTCAACACCAATGTAACCACCACCAACAACGGCGATACGGTCAAGGTGTTGGCTCTTGTCAGCAAGTTTATTGATCACTTCTTCAGCGTTTTGGTACAATTTCACGAATTGTACGTTTTCAAGAGTTGCTTTAAATTCGCGGTTTCCTTTAAGAATTTCAACACCTTCTATTGGTGGCAAGATTGGTGTAGAACCTGTAGCGAAAATCAATTTCTCGTATGATTCTTTGTGCTCTTTTCCTTCAACTTCGGCTGTGACTACTTTGTTATCATAGTCGATTGAAAGAACAGGTGAGTTCATGTAAACCTTAGCACCTTTAGCTTCCAATTTTTCTTTATCAGAATAGAACAAGCCTTCAGCACCGTCAATTTGATTACCAATCCAAAGAGCCATTCCACACCCTAGGAAAGAGATGCTAGAGTTTTGGTCAAATACAACAATTTCGTTCTCATTTCCAAAATTATCCAACATAGTATTAATACATGCTGTACCAGCATGGTTAGCACCGACTACAACAATTTTACTCATAAAAAATTTCCTACTTTCATTCTAAATTTACCTTACTAGTATACCATTTATTGTCAGCGTTTACCAGAGGTTTGCTATTACTTTATCATTTTTTATCAAAAACAATTCTCCATTTATCCTAATTTCAAGCCTAATGAATTTTTTTAAGCATATTTCTTGACTTTTTCCAAATTTAATTTATGAAAATTCTAGCTTTATGGTATTATAATAACATGAAAATAAAATACAAGGTCTTCCATTTATATAATTATTTGATATTGCAACTTATTTTCTACAAAAGAAAAAAGTTGCTAGCTTGCCTCTTCGTTCACATTCTGAACTCCTAACGGGAACCACTATCACTATTTCATTAGTTAATGAGTGAGCAGATATCTTACTCTAAAAATCCTTTGATTTGCTCAAAAAGCTTGAATACCATTTCAATGCCAATAGTCAAGAATCTGAGTTGATGGAAATCAATTATCAAGCAGGAATAGCCCCCGTCACTGTTCATCCAGACCTGTTTGAACTGATTTCACTTGGTTTAGAGCATAGCCTAGCACTCTATAGCCAGCTCAACATCAGTATTGATCCCCTAATTCAAACCTGGCGCATTGGTTTTTCAGATGCCAAAGCTGCACAACCTCAAGAAATTGAAGCGGTGCTGTCTCTAATCAATCCTCATGATATCGAGTTAGATTCTTCTACTTCCATTGTATTCTTAAAGCAGAAAGGAATGAAAATCGATTTAGGTTGTTTAGTCAAGGGTTATAGTGCAGATAAAGGGTGCCCAATTTCTTAGAAAAGAGGGTATGACTTCTGCCTTGATCAATCTGGGAGGGAGTATCCTGACCATTGGAAAAAATCAGGCAAGAGGGGATAACCCTTGGCAAATCGAGATTCAAGATTCAGCCAATCCGAGGGGAAATCACTTAATGACCATTCCCGTTGTCAATCAATCTGTCGTGACTTCAGGCATTTATGAACGTCACCTGACAGTCGATGGACAAGATTACCATCACATTTTTGACAATAGACTTCCTGCAAAACTAGAATCCTAGTTCATGATTGATAATACCAACAATCAAATTCATTCGTAA
>NZ_VMLM01000097.1:0-878 GCF_013276695.1 Streptococcus sp. 4155 | reverse complement strand
CAGTCAAAGTTCCGCAGTTTGTGGCTGAATGGATTGAGGAAGCTAGAAAAGCTTGTAAAGACGTGGCAGAATTATTCGAATTTGATTTCACGAACGATGAAGTTAGGAAATGGTTTATGCAAGAAAGACCATTTGATTTAGTTGCTCGTGCATGGCTTGACGGCTACGAGGTCGAGGAAGAGAAGCGGTATATTGTTAGTCTGAATAATGGGCAACCTTTGACTAAAACGCAATCAGGGAAGGTTCTTTATTTTAACCAAAATATAATTACTGGAAATTATAAATTCACCCGCAAAGAACTTGAAGAAGCTGGTTTCGGCTGGGTGTTCGATTGCCCAGGGATTGAGATTGAGGAGGTTGAATATGATACAAACGCTTGAAGAAGGAATGAAGGATCAAAGTAAACGCATAAAAATCCCAATGGAAATTAGACCGTTTGATGTTGGTTATCGAATAGTGAATCAACATGGAAATCCGCTTGCCCTAAAAAACGGAGCAAGCATATTCGCTTTACCTTCGCTGGCCGAAAAAGCGATAAAGAAAGAGTTTAGTAAAAATGACCCAGACTTTGACATTGAAAAGCATTTTGTTGAAGAGGTCGCTATTGTCAATTTAAGTAAATTTCATAGTTATTTTGAGGAGGTGGAATAATGGGAGATATACGAATACTAGACGCTTGTTGTGGCAGTCGTATGTTTTGGTTTGATAAAAATGAGAGTCATACAACTTTCATGGACATCAGACAAGAAAAATTTGAAATACATGGGAAAAAGGTAAACGTAAACCCTGACGTTGTCGGAGATTTTCGTGATATGCCATTCGATGATGAAACATTTAATCTAGTAGTATTCGATCCGCCACATTTGAAATGGGCAGGT
>NZ_VMLM01000096.1:0-1874 GCF_013276695.1 Streptococcus sp. 4155 | reverse complement strand
CAGTCTTATCTACAACCTCAAAAACATGTTTTGAGCAGCCTGCGGTTAGCTTCCTAGTTTGCTCTGTGATTTTCATTGAGTATTAGTTCAATATCTGAAAAAAAAGAACCTTGCAATGCAAGATTCTTTTAGTGTCTGACTTAAATAATTGTTCTTCTGGGAACTAAATCGAATTAAGCTTCGATTTCTGTAACCATACCTGAACCAACAGTACGTCCACCCTCACGGATAGAGAATGTAGTACCTTGTTCTACGGCGATTGGGTGAATCAACTCAACGTCGATTGTCACGTTATCACCAGGCATTACCATTTCAGTACCTGCTGGAAGTTCGATTGAACCTGTAACGTCAGTAGTACGGAAGTAGAATTGTGGACGGTAGTTGTTGAAGAATGGAGTGTGACGTCCACCTTCTTCTTTAGTAAGGATGTAGACTTCACCTTTGAATTTAGTGTGTGGGTTGATTGAACCTGGTTTAGCGATAACTTGTCCACGTTCGATTTCATCACGTTGAACACCACGAAGAAGGACACCTACGTTATCTCCGGCAAGACCTTCGTCAAGTTGTTTACGGAACATTTCAACACCAGTAACAACTGCTTTTTGAGTTTCTTCTTTGATACCAACGATTTCGATTTCGTCGTTGACTTTAACGATACCACGGTCGATACGTCCTGAAGCAACTGTACCACGTCCAGTGATTGAGAATACGTCCTCGACTGGAAGAAGCAATGGTTTGTCAGTGTCACGTTCTGGTTCTGGGATGTACTCATCAACTGTGTTCATCAATTCCATAACGATGTCTTCGTATTTAGAGTCACCTTCAAGGGCTTTAAGAGCTGAACCTTGGATAACTGGAAGATCGTCACCTGGGAAGTCATATTCTGACAATAGGTCACGGATTTCCATTTCAACCAATTCAAGCAATTCTTCGTCGTCAACCAAGTCAACTTTGTTCATGAAGACGATAAGGTGTTTAACACCAACCTGACGTGAAAGAAGGATGTGCTCACGAGTTTGTGGCATTGGTCCGTCAGTTGAAGCTACTACAAGGATAGCTCCGTCCATTTGAGCGGCACCAGTGATCATGTTTTTAACGTAGTCCGCGTGTCCTGGAGCGTCGATGTGAGCGTAGTGACGTTTTTCAGTTTCGTACTCAACGTGTGCAGTGTTGATAGTGATACCGCGTTCGCGTTCTTCTGGAGCAGCATCGATAGACGCATAGTCTTTAGGTTGGTTAACTGATGAAGGCAAGCGACGTGCCAAAACAGTTGTGATAGCTGCAGTTAGGGTAGTTTTACCGTGGTCAACGTGTCCGATAGTACCAATATTAACGTGTGGTTTACTACGATCGTATTTTTCTTTTGCCATTTGAGTAAAAGCCTCCAATAAAATATATTTTATAGATAGACAGTAGGCAATACAGTCTAACTTTCCTTACTATTTTATCAAATTTCAGCTAAATTGCAAGTGTTTTACAACGTTTTTGTGAATTATTCTTGGTAAAAATTTAACTGAAAGTTCTATAATGAAGTTAGTCACCCAGCCCTCCTAAAAATTAGATGTTTTAACTAGCTGATAGCTAGTACTCGATTTCATTTGATAAGAGGCTTGATGCTGTTAGGCTGACAAGCCAAGGCTAAGATTAGCCTTGGTTTAGCTGACAAAACTGCTTCAAGGGTTCCTCTTGTCAAATGAAAGCTCTTCTAGGCATAAGAAAACACCTCTGTGTTATACTTGTTGTTCAATCACAAACACAAGAAAGGCACAGAGATGAAAAACCATTATACTACAAAAGCCAAACATTTGACAATCGATAGCCGTCGCTTAATCGAACGATGGAAAAAGGAAGGGAAATCAAATAGAGAAATCGCC
>NZ_VMLM01000095.1:0-1348 GCF_013276695.1 Streptococcus sp. 4155 | reverse complement strand
AATTGAGTCCGTACTTTGTTCATCTGGTTTTTGACTTCTTGCAATGTTGGCATTTCTTTTTCCTCCAATCTTTCCAAAAACAAAAGAGGCATAGCCAAAATAGATTGCTCTACTTTATGCTATACCTCTGATTTTTTCAGTCAGTATTCTTTTTAAATATTGTTGTTTTAGATTCCACGCTGGAGACAATCTCGCCGTCTTGTATTTTAAGCGTGATACTCCCAAACCTTGGAATCTCTAACAATTTTATTATACCATAACTTTTGAAATAAATAAAGCCATTTTGTATCTCCATTCGTTATCCTTTCATCTGTTTTAAGGGTGTCACTAGTAGTTACACCATTGCAAGGGGGTCGGTACTATCTACCCCATTTTATTATCTGTATAATACCAATACGGTAGCTACTGAATTAAAAGGTTCACTAGATGATGTACCAGAAAATTTAACGTCCAGCACTTCAACAGTTGCCATGAAGTCATTGATCTCTTTCTCAAAGTCTTCTTTTTCCCACCGTCTAGTATATTCAAATAGTTTAACTTTCATGTTGTTATCCTTTCTTTATTTTAAGATAAATTATGTAAACTAGCTTATTTTTGCCATTTTTATCTATGTTTTTTATACACTTATCGAAAATTTTAGACACTTTATTTTCGAAGTGTATAAAATTAAAAGCCTGTCATATCAAGGGTTTAAGTCCTGTTTTATACGCTTTATACACTTTATACACTAGTTTATATAATTTACGAGAAATTAGCGCTTAATACTGTAAAAGAAAAAACCTACCGTATAAAGTGTATAAGCGTCTAAAGTCCTTGGCGCTCTAGGGGTTTCAGCTCCCACACTTTTTTATCAAGTGTATAAAGTGTATAACTTATTTCTTCCTTTTCGCTCTGCCATTAAAATACCCCCGTTCATTTTTAGCTTTTTTTCGTTGTTCAGGTTTTTCCCTGCCATTAAAATATGGATGTGCGTAAGGTGCTGAATCTTCGTGCGGATAGAAACCAATGTGAAGTTGTCTCCCTGATGGTATTACTTTCTGGCCTGTGGTTATCCAACTTGGTAGATTACTTTTTATCTCTCGATGCAACCCCATTTCTGTCTTGTGTAGTTTCACTCCATAATATTCTATGAATCCTTTCCAATTATGGAAAACAAAATCATTAGGTAAAAACTCACTTGATAGATCATCAGTAAAGAATGAAGATACAAAAGCAATAACTGGATTGTTATCCTCATGGTATTCTTGCAAAATCTCCTTTGATTTCTCTGGTGTGATGTCCTTTGTCGGTGTCTCAAGGGCTAGGCGTGTGAAATACTCCAATACTTCCTTCCTGTTGATGTAGTCGT
>NZ_VMLM01000094.1:0-18753 GCF_013276695.1 Streptococcus sp. 4155 | reverse complement strand
ACATTTGAAATGGGCAGGTTAAAACTCAATTATGAGATCACAATATGGCGAGCTGGATAAAGTTACCTGGCCGGAAGATTTAGCCAAGGGTTTTGAAGAATGCATGAGAGTTCTAAAAGTTGGAGGTACTCTAGTTTTTAAATGGTCTGATTGTCAAATCAACGTTAAAGAAGTTCTTAAATCTGTACCTTTTAAACCATTGTTTGGGCAACAAAGAGGTACTACGCATTGGATGACGTTTATGAAATTTAAGGAGGTCATAGATTGAAACGATTCATAGCAATCTGGATTCTGCTATCTGCTGGACTAAACATCTGGCAGATGGACAGGATTGCAGAACTAGAAAAGAAAAAGCCGATGGTTATCTACAAGGCGGATAACGCAGGCGCTGAGATTTTCGGTAAAGTCGTCGAGAAAGGACGACACGGCAAGCTGTATACAATTACAATTCGTGATTACGGAGTGTTCGTGGTTACGAAGGACGTGTATGAGAAAGTGAAAGTTGGGGATGAGGTGATGTTATGATACCAAAATTTAGAGCGTGGGATAGACTGCGAAAAGAAATGAATTACAAAGTCATGGTAGGCAATTGTGATACAGATGACGAAAACTGGACTTGTCCTATCATTTGGATTGAAGAGAAAAAAGATTGGTTACATTTTGATGATTATGAATGTATCATGCAATCAACAGGACTCAAGGATAAGAACGGCAAGGAAATCTTTGATGGGGATGTTCTTGAAATTCAAGATGAAGGAGAAGTCCTTGGGAATGCAAAATTGACTTGGGATAATGAGCAAGCTGTCTTTATGATAGAAGCAATAAGTGTAGATGATATTGCGCCCTTTCATGAAATTCTTAGCGATGAAAGTTACTCTTATAGAGTCGTTGGCAACATCTACGAAAACAAGGAGTTACTAGATGCCTGACGTAGAATGGATTATGGAGAATTGCCATATGATGCGTGACAATGGTATCTGGGCAGGAGAGAAGCAGATTTCCTACGCTAGTCCAGATGGGCAATATACGTATTACGTAAACAAGCGTAAAGATGGCACTTATTATTTACATGGAGCGTATAAACATTATGGCAGGACGTAGATGGACAGAAGATGAGGTTGATTATCTGGAGTGGTACGTCTTGTCCAGAGAAGAGCATGATTTAACACAGGCTTGCAAGTTTTTGGATAGAAGTTACAACGCAGTTCGGTCAAAATTAGCCAAACTCCAGAAATACAATCCTAACTTGCAATTTAAGCCCAAATGGTCAGACGCAGATGATAGCTATATCCTGAAATACTACCAACGCTTTTCGTACAAGACCTTGGCTCGTATCTTAGGACGTAGTGAGAAAGCCATTCGAGACCGCATCCGAAAATTAGGGAAACGAAAAATTTTAGACTTGACTATATTTCACAAAGATGTAGTTTCGCTAGCCAATCAAGGTATAGCTGTAAAAGATATCGCACAAAAATTAGGACTACATTACAATCAGGTATATTACTGCTTGAATAAACATCAGATTCCTTACAAAAAGCGAGAGTTTAGAAATCAAAGTAACAATCTCGCTTGGAGGAATTTGAATGATATGATTTTTATGAGGAGGACTTAACATGACAGACAACATAAACAAACCAAGCCACTACCAAGGTGCAAACGGTCTTGAGGCTATCGATGTTGTGCATAACTTCGTTGGGATCCTTTCCGGAGCGTCTGCTTTCTTTTGGGGCAACGCAATCAAGTATATGCTACGGTTTCAAAAGAAAAACGGTCTGGAAGACCTGAAGAAAGCACGTAAGAACCTTGATTGGTTGATTGAGGAGATGGAGCATGAATGAGTACGCATTATATCAAGGTGAAACGTTCGTGACGATAGGAACGCTTGAGGAAATCAGCAAAGAAACAGGAATTGCCGAGAGGATGTTGAAGTATTACACTTTTGCATCTACACAAAAACGCCATCCGAATGGTAGGGCAGTAATAAAGATTGAGGTGGATGATGAAGGATAAATTAAATCCAAGACAAGCAAGTAGGTTTGCTTTCTTGCTAAAGCAAAAACGTAAGGAAAGGAAGTTGTCACAAGAAAAGTTAGCAGCTAAACTAGGCTATAGTCGCTACCTGATTGCTAAATGGGAGAAGGAGGAAAGTGTACCGAATATTTATAATGTAGAAGATATCTGTACTTACTTTGCTTTTCCTGCTGATATTATTCTCGGGAGTAGGGCATGAAAAAAGCCAGCACAGCTGACTCCTCATGGTATGGTTTCGCATAACTATTATATCATGAGGAGGAGTTCGTGTGCAAATAGAGTTATTGGATATCATCGATGAAAAGAAAACCAGAAAGGAAGCTATCAAAGTCCTAAAAAAATACAGTCGTCTGAGACGGATTGCTGGAGAAGAATACGCCCCCAAAATAACAATATCCTACTCGCTTGAACCAAAATCATCAAGTGGTCAGACAAGTAAGCAGGTAGAAAGCATGGTCTTGCGTAGAGTATCAGCTCAGCAGGACCTGGAACTCATCGCTAAAGCAATCAACAATCTTTCCGATATGGAATACACACGTATCCTAATCGAACGATATTGCAGGAAGAAAAGGAGGGAAGACTACAGTATTTATTCAGAACTAGGCTACTCATCCAGTGAATATTATCGGATATTGAACAAAGCTCTATTAGAGTTTGCGGAGTCCTATCAAGCAAGCAACCTTCTAGTTTACAAGTGATTTCTGGGAAAAATCTGGGAAAATCTTGGGAGAATTGGAACGAAAAAAGGTGCTAAAATAGTATTATCCAATGATTGGGTAACGAACAGTCATGAGGACTCCTAAAAATACAGAGGTTTCGGCCTCTTAGACAGTAAGGACAGGTTAGCAGGTTGTTTGGGTCTCCTTGAAACTTTTACCAAGCGTGCGTTTTACTGCTAGACCAGCTGGTTCAATTCCAGCTACTGTCATATTCAATGCCACGACCAGTGGCTTTTTTTGATTATTTGAAAGGTGGTGATACTTGTTTTGAATATTGTAGAACCAATCAGGGATAAAGATGATATACAGGCTATGAAAGATTATCTGAGAGAATGGAATGAGCGTAATTATATTTTATTTCTTTTTGGTATCAATTCAGGTTTGCGAGTTGGTGACATTTTAAAAATTCGAGTAAAGGATGTTCAAGGTTGGTATATCAAACTGAAAGAACAAAAGACTGGGAAGAAGAAAAAGATTAAAATGACTAAAACTCTCAAACGTGAGGTTAGAGAGTATATACAAAATAAACCTCATCATCATTTTTTATTTCAAAGTAGAGTCGGAAAAAATAAACCACTTGATCGTAGGACTGTGGATTGGATTTTAAAAGTTGCTGCATCTGAGTGTGGTATTGAAAATATAGGAACTCATTCAATGAGGAAGACATTTGGATATCATTATTATAAAAAGACAAAAGATATAGCAATGTTGATGAGTTTGTTTAATCATTCATCACCAGCTATTACCTTAAGATATATAGGTATTCGTCAAGATCAACAGGACAAAGCGATGTCAAATTTTGGATTGTAGTTAACCAATTAGACATAACGAGTCAAACGCTAATTCATTTAGTGGATTACTGTATATCCTTATTGTGTTAGGCTTTTTGGCGACTGTTTGAATTAGACAGAATATAAGATATGTCTAATTGAACGCTAGAAAATATAGAGTAACAGCAATTTAAAATAAGTATCTTTAAGATAATTATTGACGAAAGATGTAATGGACAAAGAATATTAAACAATGATTGAAGTTTCAACTCGAGAAGAACGAAACCAGTTTTACAATTCCAGCGAGTGGAGAACGATAAGAAGGCAAGCACTTAAACGAGATCATTACGAATGTGTATGGTGCAGGGATGAAGGCAAGGTCACGACTACTAATTTAGAAGTTGACCATATCAAGGAGCTAGAGTTCTATCCAGAGTTCGCGCTTGATATCGATAACCTACGAACATTGTGCAAAGCATGTCATAATAAAAGGCATGATCGTTTTGATAAGAATGACAGAAATTTCCGAAAAGATGAATGGTGGGGTTAGGTGAACGAATCTTAAACACCCCCCGGTCAAAAAAATCAGGAAATTTCAAAGGAGCCAGTAAGCGGTCTGCACTCGACTGTCCAAATTTTTAACAAAAAATTAAAGGGGGTAGGGGGTAATGGAAGAATACTCGGAAAAAAATATAAAAGAATTAGAAAATCAGCTACTTTCTAAAATTGGCTATTTCAGTCCTAGAAAAAAGGATGCGATTCAGTATGAAAAAGTCAATCGCTATCTTTATCTTGTCCGGCTGCTTTATGAGCTGAAAGCTAAACTTCATGAAGACGGACTGGTCATCACTGTTCACAATGGACAACAAAGATTCCAAAAAGCGAATTCTCTCATCAAGGAAATCAACACAACCAGCAATCAGCTTTTGGCTATTGAGCGGTCGTTTGATTTTGATGTTGAAAATTCTCCTGTCGAGAAAGCTACGTCTGGAGCTGATCTGTTATGATTTCTCATCCGCTGGTTGATGACTACATCAAAATGGTCGAGTGTGGAGATATTGTCGTCAACAAGGAAAGGAAGTTGCTGTTTAAAATCATCAAGGAGAAAATCTATCCTCGTGATGATTTGTATTTTGATAATGACTTAATTGACAAGTTCATTCGGTTTGCGGAAAAGAATTTTTTCCCTCTGGCTAAGTATCAACTTTTCTTGACACCGTTCATTTTTCTTTTTCGGAAGGTAGACGAGGAACCACACTTTGACGAGTATCTATACACACTTGCTCGTGGGGGTGGTAAGAATGGTTTTATGTCAGCAAGGTCATCGTTTTTTATCAGCCCTATCTACCCTATCAGAGATTACGATGTGACTATCACTGCTAACTCTGAGAAACAGGGTAAGGTTTCGTTTGAGGAAGTTTATGAGACTATCCAAAGGCGTGGTCTTGAGGACCATTTCTATCTGACTAAAATGTCTATCACAGGTCGAGCGAACAACTCGGTCTTTTCTTTTCGGACGAATAATCCGAAGACTATGGACTCTGCTCGTGATGGTTGTCTTGAGTTTGATGAGATTCACCAATTTGAAAATGATAAGGCTGTGAAGGTTCAAAGGTCTGGTCTTGGTAAGATTGCTCATGTCAGGACTTTCTACAACGGTACGAATGGGTATGTGCGCGAGGGGTTCTATGACAAGCTGATAGAGAAGTCTATGCAAATCTTGAATGGAGAGGTTGATGATTTCAGACTCTTCCCTTTTATCTGCAAGCTTGATAGTGCGGATGAGGTGGATGACATGAAGAATTGGCCGAAAGCAAATCCGATGTTGGATGAAAGCACGCCTTACGCTAAGAGGTTGCTTGCTAGAACTAAGGCTGACTATGATGACCTTGAGCTGGAGCCGTCTGGTCGTCAGGAGTTCATGACTAAACGGATGAATCTTCCTGAAGCAGACCTTGAGAAAGATGTGACGACTCGTGAAAGATTACTTGCTTGTTTACGTTCGCCTGGTATTGACTTGTTGGGTAAGTCCTGTGTCGCAGGATTTGACTATGCTAGCATTCGAGATTTTGCGAGTGTTGGTTTGTTGTTTAAGAACGGAGATGAGTTTATCTGGAAACAACATTCATTTGCTCGTAAAGCATTTTTGAAAGCTTTTAAACTTAAAGCTCCTATTCAGGAATGGGCAGATAGAGGCTTATTTACAATTGTGGACGGCCCTAGTATTGACCCTCGTTTATTGGTCGAAAAATTGAATGAATGGAGTAAGTTTTATCAGATTGAGCTTGTATGTGCAGATGGTTTCAGAATGGACTTGTTAAAACCTCTTTTGGAAGAGGCTGGTTTTGAATATGAGTTCTTGAGAAATCCTGGGGCGATTCAATCCAAGGTTGCGCCAATCATTGAAGACGGATTTGCTAATGAACGATTTATCTTTGAGAATGATAATTCTATGATTTGGTATACGGATAATACCTACGTCAAAGAGGACAAGGATGGCAATAAGCGTTTCTTGAAGAAAGAGCCCGTCAGAAGAAAGACGGATGGTTTCCATGCCTTGATTGCTGCTCTATACAAACGTGAGCTTGTACATGAGTCGAACGTTGGGGAATTCCTCGATATGTTAGAGGATTGGGAGTTTTAATCTAAGAATAAATTTTGGGTGGTAGGTTGGTAATTGGATAGGAAGGAGGGGAAGCATGGGGTTCTTAAATTTATTTAAGCGTGATGCGCCTGATGTTGGTTTTGATTTTGAAGAGTTGGAACGAATGTTGGGGTGTTTGCAGTTAAAGAGTTTAGCGATTGATAAGTCGGCGGAGTTTGTGGCTCGTATCTTTGCTAAGTCGGAATTTCGGTATATGGTGGAGAATCATCATGTGACGTCAGACTGGGATTATATTTTAAATGTGCGTCCCAATAAGAATGAGTCGGCCTCGGAGTTCTGGCAGAAGGTCATTTATCGCTTATTGACGAAAAACGAAGTACTCATTGTTTTGTCTGATGATAAGCAGTTACTGGTAGCTGATGCTTTTACTCGTAGGCGTTATGCTCTGTATGATGACACCTTTGAGATGGTGTCTGTCGGGGATTATACATTTCAGAGGAAGTTTGCTATGAGTGATGTCATCTTTCTTCAGTATAATAACAATCGCTTGCAAGAATATGTATCTGACTTGTTTTCTGATTATGAAAAACTACATACTCGTCTGGTGGAAGCCTTAGCTAGAAATAATCAGATCCGTGGGGTTCTGGCTACAAAAGCGAATGGAACTTTTGATGAGGATAAGAGAAAGAAACTGCAGAGATATGCGGACAATCTTTTTAAGTCCTTTACGTCTAAGACGGTTGCCATTGTACCGACAATGGATGGTGTGGAGTATTCGGAGTTGACCAATACGGTAGGAACTACAAATCTATCAGTTGAAGAGTTGAAGAAACTGAGACGTCAATTTGATGACGAGGTTGCGGATATATTAGGTTTGCCGACGGCTTTGATGCATGGAGATATGGCTGATTTGTCTAATAGCCAGAAGATGTTTAACAGTTATTGTTATGAATCGCTGGTTAAAAAAGTGGGTGACGCTCTAAACCATGCTATGGTGAGTTCGGCTGGATACGCTAATCAGAAAAAATTTGTGATTTTTGGTGAGGGGGGACTGGATAAGTTTGCTCTGGCTGAGAACATAGATAAACTCATCTCATCTGGGGCTATGACTCGAAATGAGGTGAGATTGGAACTTGGTCTTGAGGCTGTTCCTGGTGGGGATTCTTTCCTTATCACTAAGAACTATCAGGGTGAAAACGAAATAGAGAAAGGAGGAAATGAGGATGACAATCATTCAGATTAAGGGAGCGATTGTATCCAATGATGACCGCTGGTTTTATGATTGGATAGACATGGATGCAACTGCTCCTAAGGATATTGTATTGCCGACGACGGGAGAAGATGTGGAGGTGCACATCAATTCTGGTGGTGGTGATGTGTATGCTGGTAGTGAAATCTATACAGCATTGCGTGCTTATCAGGGGCATGTGACGGTGAAAATCGTGGGGATTGCTGCTAGTGCTGCGAGTGTTATCGCTATGGCTGGTGATCAGGTGGAAATTAGTCCTACAGCGCAAATCATGATCCATAATGTATCTGCTGGTGTACGTGGTGACCATAAGGCGCTCTTGCATGAGGCTGGTGTGTTAGAAGGGTTTAATAAGTCCATCGCATATGCCTATATTGATAAGACTGGTAAGGCATTAGATGATTTACTGGATCTAATGGAGGGTGAAACGTGGTTTGATGCTCGTTCTGCTGTTAATCATGGCTTCGCAGATAAGGTCATGTTTGAAAGTCAGGAAGCTCCTGTCTTGGTAGCTAGTCAGACACCTGTGATTCCTCGTGATTTTATCGAAAAAATCCGATCTGCGATGACCCCAGATGTGGAGTTATTGGCGGACTTGGTTCGTGATAGGTTGAATAACAGTTTACCTATCCCAGAAGATAAGAAAAAAGAAGACAAGACGGCTGAACCTGTGGGGTTGGGTCGTTTCCCATTTTAAGAAAGGAAATAAAAAACAATGATGAAACTTGGTAATGAATTTACAACTGCTCGTCAGAACTTTATGAATGCAGTAGAAACTGGTGCTCCTATGGAAGAGCAAAATAAGCTCTATAACGAGATGATTGAGGCATTGACAGATAAGTTGCAAGATGATGCTCGAGAAGCTGCTCGTAAAGAAATCGCAACTATGAATCCATACGATGCGCACTTGACTGCTGAAGCTCGCGAATTTTTCAACAACATTGAGAAACTTCCTCCCAAAGGAATTGAGAAATTGTTCCCTCAGGAAACAATTGACCGTATTTTTGAGGATATGGTGGCAGCCCGTCCACTTCTTCAACACATCGGCTTGCGTAATGCTGGTATTCGTTTGAAATTCCTCAAGTCTAGTCGTACAGGTCAAGCGGTTTGGGGTAAAATCAATGCTGAAATTCAAGGACAATTGAAACAAGAATTTGCTGAAGAAGAAGCGATTCAGTCTAAATTGACTGCTTTTGTTGTAATCCCTAAAGACTCTGAAAAGTTTGGTCCTGCTTGGCTACAGTCTTACGTATCCATTCAAATTACAGAGGCCTTTGCAGCTGCTCTTGAAGCTGGTTATTTAAATGGTGATGGGGACAACAAGCCTATCGGGTTGTCTCGTACTCTTACAGGGACTGCAGAAAGTGAAAAAGTAACTTATGCTGAGAAACAAGCTCAGAAAAAACCATTGACTTTCGCAGACTCTGCTACCGTGGTAAAAGAGTTGACGGAGGTTTATAAATACCATTCTACAAAAGCTGACAATACCACTCCTGTTGCAGTAGAAGGTAATTTGGTTATGGTAGTGAACCCTGTAGATGCCTGGGATGTGAAGAAGCAATATACGTCTCTCAATGCTCAGGGTGTATATGTAACAGCTATGCCTTATAACCTCATCTTGGTTGAGTCGGTTGCTCAAGCGTCTGGTAAGGTGACTACATTTGTCAAAGGTCGCTACGATGCCTTTGTAGGTGGGGGGATTGAATTTGGACGATTTACCGAAACCTATGCTTTAGAAGACTTGAATCTCTACACTGCTAAGCAATTTGCTTATGGTAAAGCGCATGATGAAAAGACTGCTGCTGTGTGGACACTGAGTATTGCAAAATAAAAGGTGACGAAGGATGGAGATTGAAGCTAAACTTCATTCCCTCCTTATTCCTTTTAAGGAGCGGATGAGAATTTTTCATAGCGGAGAAGATGCGAATCTCTCACGGATGTTAGAAAGTTCTCAAATGGTTATTACCCGCTTGGTAGGAAGTGGGAATATACACGATCATCAAATAAGGGAACTTATCTTAGAACGTGCTCGCTATGTCTATAATGACCAAGTTGAATTTTTTTACGAAAATTTCAAAGCGGATATTTTAGCATTATCGTTAGATAAGATAGAAATGGAGGATAGTGATGATTAAGGTATTAAAAGAGTTTTATGACCTCAAGGAGGGAGTCCTTAGGCAAGTCGGAGAAAGGTTTGAAGCGACAGAAGAACGATTTGCTGAGCTAAAGGAACATTTACCTGACTATGTCGAGTTGGAAAAGTCGTCCAGAAGTCGTAGCTCTAAGGAAGTAGTGAGTGTAAATGAAGAGGAGTGAGGGACCAAGCTATCGTTACAAAAAGCCTGAGTCTCAAAATGGAGACCTGAGAACTCCCCTGACTTTCTATACCTCTAAAATAAAAAAAGGGGTTGATGGTCGTGATGTGAGTTACGAGAAGGCTTTTTATACGATGGGGCAAACTTATTCTCCAAGTATGAAAGACGTTGAGATTGCAACTGGAAAAGCGATGAAAGCTAAGATGACTTTGAAGATTCGTGACCCTCTGACAGATTATCAGCCTGAAAATCGGCATTTTGTCGAAGTGGGGGATATCCGTCTAGTTGGTAAGAAATGGCAAATCATTGATGTCCGTCCTGATTTTGCTAATCGGGATTTTTTGATTGTCCTTATCGGAGGTGGTCGTGATGTCTAGTGGAGCTAATCTAAAAGGATTTGATGATATTTTGAGGAATATTGAGGCTCGACTAGGAGAGCCGGTAGTTCGTAGAAAGGTCAACAGAGCCTTGAAGGAGACGGTTGAGGAGTTTGAGCCAACTTTCAAACGGGCTATGGCGGTGTACGCTGACACTGGGAAGACGGTTGGTGCGGTCGTTCATGGGAATGTGACTGGTACATCCAGCGGAGTTCCAATGGTTAAATTAGGTTTTAAAAGTCCTCGTTGGACTCTTATTCACTTAAATGAATTTGGCTATGCAAAGAATGGGCATCCTCGTGGTTTCGGAGTCATGCGCCGCTTTTTTGAAGCGAGTAAGCCGGTCTTTAAGTCTAAAGTTGGCATGAAGTTAAAACAGGAGTTTTTGTAATGATTAAAGACAAATTAACTGAACTCTACGATGCTTTGGAAGAGGATGAGTCTTTATCTGGTATTAGTATCAAGTCTTTTGAGCGTCCTGAGAGCTTGGGAGATGGTGAGACCAGTATTGTCATTATCCCTGTAGGGCCTCCAATGCAGACGGCTCACGGTAGTAATACTAGTTTGGCTAAGACTTTTCTCTATCAAATCAATGTAGAGTCTACTAATCGAGTGGAGTGTAAAGAACTCCAAGGAAGAATTGAAAAAATAATGGAAGAACAGGGATTTTATCAGACTGAAGGTGGTTTGGAACAATGGATTCCTGATATTAAGCGCTATGTAGACGTTCGGACTTATCGTGGTATGAGCGCTCTATATGAGAAATACTAGAAAGAAGGAAAAAGAAATGACAGTAAAAGGAACTGCACTTATCGGACTTAAATCAGTCACCATTCGTGTGCATGATGGACAGACTCCAACGGTTGGACAGAACCTCTTCACGCTAGAAGGTAAAGATAATGAAGGGGCTACACAGACCGCTAGAGTAACTGGATTATCTAGTGACCCTGTAAAGACTTATGGTAATAATGTGGCTTATCACGTCTCCAATCGAGGAGTCGGTGATGTTAAGGTAGAGATGGGCTTGCTTGATGTCCCATTAGCTTTATATACGAATGCTTTGGGGTATGGCGATGATGATGGTATCTATTACTTCGGTGCAGACACAGTTGCCAAGAATGTTTCCATTCTCATTGAAAGTAATACTGCTGATGGGGAACCTGTTTACTATGGTTTTTATAAAGGTCAGCTTTCTATGGATGCTATTGATTTTGAAACGCTCAAGGATAAGGCGAATGAGTTAGCTACTACTAGTGTGAATTTCACTGCGACAGCTAGTTCAGACGTTGCAACTAAGGGGCGTTATGGTGCTATTGTTTATGGTTCAGATACTGAAAAGTTGAAGAAATTGAAAGGTCAACTAAACATAACCGCTGCGGGGTAGAAGGAGGGCGAAAGCTCTCTTTTACTTTTTTAGAAAGGAAAGTATATGGCTAAGGTTCAATTTACAATTAAAAATGACAAGGGAGAAGATGTCCTAAAAAAGAGCAAAGAAATCACAACTCGTGATTATCGTGACTATTTGGTCATGAACGAATCCTTGACAAGTGATTTATCTGAGGTAGAGAAGCTTGATAAGCAGTTGGGATTTATTGCTAGTTTGTTTGATGATGTGACAGTAGAACAATTACTAGAATACACAGATTTTGCGAAAGTGATTTCTATTTTTACAGCAATTTATGCTCATCTGGTAGGTGATGTAGACCCAAAGGAAAAGAGCTAGCACCTGGGCAAGCGATCAAACGTTTTTATGGTTTTGTCAAGCAAGTTACAGAGGGTCCTTATGGAATGAGCATTCGCGATGTGATGGATACGAGTTGGGAGGACTTGATGGGGGTCTTGGGAAGTCTGGAAACGAGTGAACAAGAAGAAGTGCTTGACTTGGCAGATTTTTTAGAAAGTCTCTAGGTCAAGACTTTACAAATCAAAGGCTTAGGAATATAATAGAGGTATAAGCGAGGAGGTGGAAGAAATGTCTCGAAAAGAAAAAGCACGTAGAAGATATTGGTTTTGGTTTACCATTTTTATCCTTTATCTTGCTTTTGGCTTGTATTGTATTTGTACAAATTTTGTAGATATCTTTGGTATGCTCTTGCTATCACCCTTTATCTTTGCTTCCTTGCCACTCTATGCTTATCTATATCTTGGTATGTTTATCTGGTCTTTTATGAGCCTGGCAATGGATGATTTTTATAAAGAATGATGAAAAGTCCGTGAGGGCTTTTTCTTTGCTCTGAGGAGTTAGGAAGGAGAACAAGATGGCAAGCGGTACGCCGTTAGGTCAGATGTATATTGAGCTAGGGTTGGACGTGTCAAAGTTCAGTCCTACTCTAACTGGTGCAAAAAACGCTGTAAAGTACTTTCAAAATAATGTCCGTTCTTTGGATAGTACTTTAAAGGGGAATGAAAAAAACGCTAGCTTACTTCAAGCGAAATACAAGACTTTGGGACAAGCTATTGATTCACAACGTAAAGTTTTGGATGAGATGAAGAAAAGTTTTGACAAACTTGATCCTGGGACAGCTAAGTTTGACAAGGCTGCTGCTGATATTCAGCGTGAGAATGCTAAGTTGGCAGTAATGGAAGGTCAGCTACGCGGTGTTGAAAAAGCTTTGCAAGATGTGGGGCGTGAAAATAGTTGGTCTGGTAAGATGGATGCCTGGAGTGAAAAATTTGCAAAAGGTGGAGAAAAATTGCGGGCTATGGGCGATGCAATGAAGCCTGTATCTGCTGCTTTATTAGCTGGTTTTACGCTTTCTACTAAGAAGGCGATTGACTTTGAGAGTCAGATGAATACAACTAAATCTCTGTTAGCAGATACTATTCCAACAGCGGATGAACTGAATAGTACCACACAAAAGCTGGGGGAAAGTTCAAAAAATTGGGCGAAGCAGTATGGGATTTCTACTGCATCTATCAATGAAGGGATGCAAGAAATTATCAAGAAAGGTTTTGATGCCAATCAGACAATCGAAGCCATGCCTGCTATCCTAGACGCTGCAAAGGCATCTGGTGAGGACTTCAATACGGTTATGAACGCCACTACGAATATTTTGCAACAATTTGGGCTATCTACTCAGGATACAGAGCGAGTAACCAATAGCTTAACCTTTGTCGCCAATAAAACGGCTGCTGGTTTTGCTGATATGGGGGCTGCAATGGAGTATGTTGGTCCCGTTGCTAAAAACGTTGGTATGAACTTGGAAGAGACTGCCGCTGCTGTTGGTCTTTTGTCCAACAATGGTATTGCTGGTGAAAAGGCTGGTACGGCTCTGCGTGGAGCTTTAACAAGGCTACTGAAACCATCAGAGCAAAATGCAAATGCAATGGAGAAGCTTGGTTTTTCTGCAGAAGAATTTCGTAGCGGCGCGATTAAGCTACCTGATATTTTGGATCGTATCAAAAAGAATACGGAAGGGATGACAGATGCTCAGAAATCGGCCTTGATTGCTACAGCCTTTGGTACAGAAGCTCAGACAGCGATGAATATCTTGGTTGACCAAGGTGGAGATGCGTTGCGTAATCTTGCTAACGAAACCAAGGGGGCGACAACTTATACCAAGGATTTAGCAAATGAATTATCTAAGTCTTCTAAAAATGGTGTGGAACGTTTTAAATCTAGTTTAGAAGTTTTACAGATTAACATTGGTCAGAAATTATTACCATTACTAACTCCTGTGATTGATAAGGTGAACCAATTTATCGACTGGCTAAGTAAGGCTCCTCCAGCCGTACAGAGCTTGGCGGTTGGTATTGGTGGTTTTTTGGCTCTGGGCTACCCTTTCTTGAACTTTCTAGGCAATGGGGCGACGGCTCTTAGTATTTTGATAAAACATGCCGGTAAATTAGAAGGACTATTAAAGGGCGGTCTCGGTCTTGCTAAATTGACAGAGCGTGCTGGTAAATTAAAAGGACTTTTACAAGGTGGTCTCGGTCTTGCTAAGGTAGGAAGCGAAGCCACTGTTTTAGCGGAAGGAGCTGGCGCTGCTGCATCTAGTTCTAGTCTCTTGTCTGGAGCCATTGGGGCTTTGACAAATCCTATTGGTTTGCTGGTGGGTGGTGCTGCTTTACTAGCTGGAGGATTGGTCTATCTAGGACATAAGAAAGACGAGGCTCGCATTAAGGCGGAGGAATTTGGGTCTCAGTTGAGTGATACTGCAAGGAAAGAGTTAAGAGATTTCCAAAGTAAGGTAGATGATACCAGTACAGCAGTAGCCAACTTTGGAACCCACGCTGGCGATGCTGAAAAAGTTTCTGAAGCTTTTCGAAAACTTCATGAAGAGGTAGCAGCAGGTGCTGAAAAAGCTAATCAACGTATGGAAGAATTAGCTAAAAAGTTGGGGTTTAGCGATGAAGAAATCGCTAAAATGAAAGTAAAAAATGACCAAGTTGTTTCAAATACCGATGCAATGGCTAATCAGGTCAGTGAAATCTACAAACGTCATAATGGAGACGCTAGCAAGTTTTCTCAAGAAGAAAAAGAAATCGTCTTAAACAACCAAAGAGAGATGATCAAAGCTAGAATCGAAATGATGGAATTATCTGGCGAACAACAAAAGGCTGCGCTTCAGGCTCTGAATGGAGAGATTGGTAGTTTAAATGAAACGCAATTAAAGCACACAAGAGATGTTTTGAAGAAGGCTCTGGATGAAGAAAATCAGTTATACAAAACCTCAAAAGATGGATTGAAACAACTCTTAGATGCCAAACGTATCGATCAAGAAACTTACAATAAAAAAATTCAAGAACTTGAAACAAACCACCAGCAAACCATGGAAGCCTTAGGTACTAAGTATTACCAGGTTATGCAAAACCTTGACGCTAAGGTAAAAGCTCGAACTGGACAAAGCTGGAACTACTGGGAAGAAGCTAAAAAGGTTCTGGAAGAATATGGTTTGTCTTATGAAGTAATCGGTCAAAAGGCAGCAGAAGCTTCTCAAAAAATGGGTGATTCCCATAGCATTCTTGCTAAGTATACTAGTGATATGAGCAAGGAAACGAGAGAAGCGAATGATGCTTGGTCTTTGCTCGTCGGAAACATTGATGAAAACAACAATTTTGTCATTAAATCAAACGTAAAAGAAGTGATTGGGGAAGCGACTAAATCTGCTGAGGGTTGGGAGCAATTGCAATTTATTGTTAAAAATGCGAATATCAACTCAAATGCTCGGGTAACGATTGCTGAAGCTCTCGTTGAGTCTGGTAAGTGGTCAACCATGACACTGGAAGAAAAACAGTTGATTGTTCAAAATCAAGCAGGACTGCAAGCTATCTTTGATAGTGAAAACCATCTTAGAATCTGGAACAGTATGCCTGCTGAAGTCAAGCAACTGCTTTTGGAAAATACAGATGTGATGAATAAGGCTGAGGAAGCTTCCAAAGCGCTCTATAACTATGATGCCTTGACTCCTAAGCAGAAAGAGTTGCTGGCTACGGATGAGAATTTCAGAAAGGCTGTTGCGCGTTCGACTGACACGCTAACGACTTGGAATGCGATTACTCCATTCACAAAAGATTTGAAACTAGATCCTACAAATGTTTTGAACAACGGGCAATTGTCAATCGATAAAATCATGGCTTGGAATCTATCTAATCCAGAGAATAAGTCATTAAATGCTACTGACAATACTAGTGAAGCAGTTGCTAGTGCAAAAGCGAGTGTGAACTCTCCGAAACAGGAAAAACCAATTGATTTACTTGCGAAAGATCAGACTGCAGGCGTTAGAAATGAGACGAGTGCGGCTATTAATGCGATTAAGCAACATAATCCAGTAGATATCCTTGCTAAAAATAGCACTTCCAGTACTGTCAGCGAGGTCAAAAGCGTCGTTAATAGCATTCAAGACAAAACGGTTACAATCAGCGCTCGAGATAATGCTTCTGGCGTGCTTGCAGGCATTAGGTCTTGGATTACTAGGGTAACTGGTGATTTCTTTACCAATGTTTTTGCTAGTCGGCATGCCCACGGTACCAACTATCACCCTGGTGGTCTTGCTATGGTCAATGACCAACGCAATAGTACCTACAAGGAATTGGTTACTCTTCCAGATGGTAGGAGCTTCATTCCTGAGGGGAGGGATGTTCTTCTTCCTCTTCCTAAAGGGGCTAAAGTTTTGCGGGCGGATAAGACCAAACGCTTGATGCGTGAGATGGGGGTTCCTAAATATGCTGCAGGAGTTGGCATTCCGAGTGATGCTAAATTCCTTCGTGAGATGGAGGAAGCACAAGCTAGAATAGTGGTTCAAGCCAAAGGAGATACAAATATCAAAGACAGCGATAAAGTCGTGTCTGAGATAGCGATTCTGAGAGCAAGTATGGAGAAGATCCTTACTGCTATCCTTGAAAAGCCGTCAGATACTTACCTGGACGCTGATAAAATTTCAATGAGCGTCTACCAACGTCAAGGTGCGATTTATGCTAGGGAGGGAATTTAATGTTTTACATGATTATCAATGGTTTCAATACATCAACTATCCCTCACTGCGTGGTGACGGATTTTGGTCAGGTGGAGGCAGCTAAACCTAGGGTGGTTGAAGATGCTAACCTCTACGGAGCCAACGGAAGTTATCGAGTGCTGGATGGTGGCTATGAGAGTTATGAACGGACTTTTTCGTTCTATATTCCTAAGTTACTGGATGTTTCGACTATCGTGGAGAAATTTCAGCCTAAGGACAATGTGCTGGAGTTTAGCTACCAGTTGGGTTCTGTCTTTTATGCGGATTTTATTGGTGCAACCTATAGCCCTCATGGGATGCATGCCTGGAAGCTAGAGCTTAAGCTGAGTATGCAACCGTTCCGCTATCAGAAAAATCTTGCTCCTCTTATTTTTACCGCAAGCGGTAATGTCAACAATCCAGGCTCTGTCTATAGTGAGCCTGTGATTGAGATTGAGGGGGACGGAGATATTTCTTTGACTATCGGACGGACAACCATGCACTTGACCATTAGACGAAAAGTGACCATTGATTGTAGGCATAAGAAACAGAATATTTACAATGCAGATGGCGCGGTTCAAAATACGCTACGAAAACGTGGAGGCTTCTTTGAGTTGGCAGTTGGTAATAACGGTCTGGTCTTTACTGGTACGGTTCGTAAGGTCACGGTTCGGCCGAATTGGAGGTATATCTTATGATTTATCTTACAGAGGGAAATAGGCCTTTAAACGAGGCCTACAATGATGAAATTGTCCATTTTGGGAACAATACCTATCAACTGACCTTTCGTTTTCCTACATCGGATCCCAAGTGGGAATTACTGAAAGAGGAAACTTTTCTGACTGCAGATGACCTACATGGTGAGCAGGATTTTTATATTTTTGAGGTTGAAAAGCAACAAGGATATATTCAAGTCTATGCCAATCAGGTTATCAGTTTGTTAAATAATTACATCGTTAGCTCTATCGAGGTTGACCGTGTCAGTGGGACAAGGGTGTTGAGTGCTTTTGCTGGTAGTATTACCAGAGCCAATCCTTTTTCTTTCTTCTCTGATATTGATGATAGGCATACGCTCAATATCAAGGACAAGAATGCTATGGAGGTCTTGGCCAAAGACAAGCATTCTATCCTTGGTCAGTGGGGCGGAGATATGGTGCGAAACGGTTACAACTTACGTTTGTTGAAGAATGGCGGTTCAGAAAATGAATCGCTTTTTATGTACAAGAAAAACCTGTCTAGCTACCAGCATAAGACCTCTACCAAATCGCTGAAAACTCGGATAACCTTTAAAACAACCGTTAAAGGTGAGGGAGAAAAGGCGGTTGACCATGATTATATGGTGGTGATTGACAGCCCCTTACTTGGGAACTACAGCCAAATCTATGAAGATGTCGTGGAGGTCAATGACCAAGACGTGACAGATGAGGCTAGCTTGATTGCATATGGTAAGCAGTATTTTCGGACAAGTATGTGCGACATGCTAGAAGATAACCTTGAAATCTCGGTTGTCGGTCAGAGTGATGTTGCGGTGCAGATGTTTGATGTGGTCAGTATCTACCATGAGTGGTACGGTCTTGATGTTCGTAAGAAAATCACCAAATATACCTATTCGCCAATGGCAAAACGTCTAAAATCAATAGGTTTTGGGACCTTCCAGTCCAGTCTTGCAAATGCGATCGGTGGGATTGTAAATGATGCCGTTTTGAATGAAAGCCGAAATCTGCATCAGATTTTTGAAGAACGTTTGAAAAAGGAAATCGCCAACGCTGACCGTGCCTTTGACGCTGAATTTACTAAGCGTGAGAAAGCTATCACGGATGCCATCGAACTTGCCAAGGCTAAGGCGGAAGAAGTCAAGCAAGAAGTGTCTGACACTATCAATCAGCGTTTCAATAGCTTTCATGATGAACCTTTACGAGAATCAAGGCGCAAGGCTGAGGAAGCTTTGAGACAAGCTGGCGCAAGTAGCTCTCTTGCTCAGGAAGCCAAGCGGATTGGGCTGGATTCTGTTGCTAGACTTGAAGCGTTTAAGTCGCAGACTAGGAGTGCTCAGACGGCTTTGTCGGGTGATTTGAATCTTCTAAAGCAGACAGTTACCAATGATATAAGCTCCAAGCAAAGGCAACTTAAAACTGACATTTCCAAACAAGTTCAAGCTCTCGGTCAGATAAAGAATGACTTGGCTGGAGTCAGAAGCTCTCAGGCAAGATATGAAGAGACGACTAAAGGCAGGATAACTGCACTGACGAACAG
>NZ_VMLM01000093.1:0-1021 GCF_013276695.1 Streptococcus sp. 4155 | reverse complement strand
TAGTTATGAAACTTACAAACGAAGAAACACAAAAAATTGAACAACTCCTAAGAGATTCATCGTACGCCAAATATCACAAACGTCTACAGATTATTTATTTTCGCTCAAAAGAAAAGAGTTATAAGGAAATCATGGATCTGCTAGATTGCAATAAAACAACTGTTTGGAGGAATTTGAAAAAATATAAGGAGTTTGGTTTAGAAGCGCTTCTTCAAGAGACCCGTGGTGGACGTCATAGAGAATATATGACTTACGAAGAAGAACAAGCATTTCTAAAACGTCATATAGAAGCTGCTCAGGCTGGGGAATTTGTAACTGTCAATCAGTTATTTGAAGCCTATCAAAAAGAGATTGGTCGCACTTCCACACGTGATGGTTTCTATTATCTCCTGAAACGACATGGTTGGCGAACGGTCACTCCTCGACCTGAGCATCCCAAGAAGGCAGACGCTCAGACAATTGAGACGTCTAAAAATAAAATCTACATTCGAGACCTTAAGTAAGCGCTTTAAAGAAGAGGGGACTTATAACAAAGTACGTTTGATGTACCAAGATGAAGCTGGTTTCGGAAGAATCAGTAAGATGAGTTCTTGTTGGGCTCCTCAAGGAATCCGACCTAGCATTCCTAGTCATTATATGCGAGAATATCGCTATTGTTATGGGGCAGTAGATGCTCAGACAGGAGATTCCTTTTTCCTCATTGCTGGAGGATGCAATACTGAGTGGACCAATGAATTTCTACGGCAAGTCTCACAAGCTTATCCAGATGACTATATTTTACTTGTCATGGATAATGCTATATGGCATAAATCAAGTACCTTAGAGATTCCAAGTAATATTGAGTTGGCTTTTATCCCACCTTATACACCAGAAATGAACCCTATTGAACAAGTCTGGAAAGAAATTCGAAAACGAGGTTTTAAAAACAAGGTTTTCCAAACATTGGAAGCCGTCATTGATAAGCTTCAAGAAGTTATTCAAGGACTGGAAAAAAGCGTTTTAAAGTCCACTGTCAGTAGAC
>NZ_VMLM01000092.1:0-21162 GCF_013276695.1 Streptococcus sp. 4155 | reverse complement strand
GACGTCCACCACGGGTCTCTTGAAGAAGCGCTTCTAAACCAAACTCCTTATATTTTTTCAAATTCCTCCAAACAGTTGTTTTATTGCAATCTAGCAGATCCATGATTTCCTTATAACTCTTTTCTTTTGAGCGAAAATAAATAATCTGTAGACGTTTGTGATATTTGGCGTACGATGAATCTCTTAGGAGTTGTTCAATTTTTTGTGTTTCTTCGTTTGTAAGTTTCATAACTACTATTATAAGATGTTTTTTGATTTTAGTCCAGTATTATATTAAACTTGATTAATCAACTATTGATAAATCAATAGAAAGGAGGAAGAAATGATAGAGATTCAAGATTTACTGTATCAACTCCGCTTGTCTGAGCAAGCGAGTACGCAATTGTTTGAAAAAAGGCTTGGGATTAGTTTGACACGGTATCAGATTTTATTATTTTTGTTGAAGCATTCCCCTTGTAATCAAATAGCGGTTCAGGAGCGTTTGAAGATTGATCAGGCTGCTTTGACACGGCATTTTAAGATTTTAGAAAAGGAAGGTTTGGTGGAGCGTCATCGTAATCCTGAAAATCAGCGAGAAGTCTTGGTAGAGGCTACGAAGTATGCCAAGGAGCAGTTAGTGATGAATCCACCTCTGCAGCATATCAAGGTTAAGAAAGAGATGGAAAGTATCTTAACAGAGTCTGAGAGAACAGAATTCAGCCGTTTATTAAACAAATTGGTTTTGAGCATTGAAAATATAGAAATTTAAGGAGAAATAGATGTCAATTATTACAATTATTTTAGCAACAATCGTTGCTTTGGAGCATTTTTACATTTTTTATTTGGAAAGTATTGCAACGCAATCAGAAGCGACTAGTCGTGTCTTTAACATGGACAGGGAAGAACTAGCTCGTCCGTCGGTAAGTTCACTGTTTAAAAATCAAGGGATTTATAATGCTCTGCTAGGAGTCTTTCTCCTGTATGGGATTTATTTCTCACAGAATTTAGAAATTGTGACTATTTTTGTTTTATTTGTGATTGGTGCTGCGGCTTATGGCTCTCTCACAGCAGATAAGAAAATTATTTTGAAGCAAGGTGAGCCAGCTATTTTAGCCTTGATTAGTATTTTTCTCTTTAAATAAGTTCAAAGGTCAATCTTAGTCTCGCTAGTCCTTTTCACTCCGGAATAAGGGAAATATGTTATACTTGTTTTTAAGAAAAAGTCTCATTGAATTTGTTTTGAGGAGTTAGAAATGAAAGTATTAGTGACAGGTTTTGAGCCCTTTGGAGGGGAAAAGGTTAATCCAGCTTTGGAGGCCATTAAAGGTTTACCAGCTGAAATCCATGGTGCTGAGGTCCGTTGGTTAGAAGTGCCAACAGTCTTTCACAAATCGGCTCAAGTATTGGAAGAAGAGATGAACCGCTATCAACCTGACTTTGTCTTTTGTATTGGCCAAGCAGGTGGAAGATCTAGCTTGACGCCTGAACGAGTGGCTATAAATCAAGACGATGCACGCATTCCTGATAATGATGGTAATCAACCGATTGACCTTTCCATTCGCCAAGACGGTGCTTCGGCCTACTTTAGTAGTTTACCGATTAAAGCGATTGTTCAAGCTATAAAAAAAGAGGGCTTGCCGGCCTCTGTTTCCAATACGGCAGGGACTTTTGTCTGCAACCATTTGATGTATCAGGCCCTCTATTTGGTAGAAAAGAAATTTCCACATGTTAAGGCAGGTTTTATGCATATTCCTTATATGATGGAATAGGTGGTGAATCGACCTACAACTCCAGCTATGAGTTTAGTGGATATTAGGCGAGGGATAGAAGCGGCAATCGGAGCCATTATAGAACATGGAGATCAGGATCTCAAGTTGGTAGGCGGAGAAACTCATTGATAGAAAAAAGCTTGAGGGAAAACCTTCAAGCTTTTGGACGTTTTCGAGCCAATACTGCTCGGTAAAAAATCATTTTATTAATTAATTTGAATGTAGGGTAGGAGTGAAAAACTAGCCCTACCAGGGGTAGTTTAGTTGGTATTTTTTACTAAGTGCTGCTCTAAGTACTGCTCTATAAAAGCTGATTTTAGTACATTGGATATAAGGTAGGAGTAAAAAACTAGCAATGCCAAAGGTAATCCAATTGAGGAAGTACCAAGGAAGAAGCTGTAAATCTAGGACAAAGTGCTGGAACTTGTAGCCCTTCATAAAGGAACGGCTAGTTTTTAGGATTCGTCTTGGTGAGGCCTGTCCTAGGTCTAGACTATAACAGAGAAGAAATTCCACCTGTGAATAGGCATAATACTGTGGAATATAGAGGATATTTCCTACAATGATCAAGATGAGACTTGCAAGAAAGTAGAGTCCAAAGACCATGAGGAAACGCTCGGTTTCAACTGATGAGAGATCTAGATTTGGAAACTCAGGATGTAGGGTGACGAATTTTTGGGCTAAAAAGCTACTATAAAAGAGGAAGTAAATCCCAAGTAAATTAGGGATACTCCATAAAAAGAGATAGAAACGTTTGAGAAGTAGGGTCAAAAAGGTTTGAGAAAAGCGCTCCTCATCAAAGAGAGCTAGGCTGTTTTTTACAGATGGCTCCGTTTTAGAATCTTTCATGAGTGTCAGGGTTGCATAGACGGAACTGGTCAAAAGAATAGTCCCGATAAAGGAGACTAGTAGAGGAAAGAGGTAGGCTTGAAGTATTTGACCAAGTATGCTGAAAAATGGCTGTTCTAAAACAGTCACGTGGATCCGAGATAAGGGATTAAGAAAACCAGATAAGATGACCAGCATACTGGGAAGGATATAGAGGAGAAAGAGACGGGGGGTGTCAGCCTGAAAATGTTTTGACTCCTGACGAATTGTTTTTAAATCAATTTTTGGATAGTT
Source organism: Streptococcus sp. 4155 (assembly GCF_013276695.1). NCBI lineage: Bacteria > Bacillati > Bacillota > Bacilli > Lactobacillales > Streptococcaceae > Streptococcus > Streptococcus sp. 4155. The sequence goes on along the minus strand of NZ_VMLM01000092.1, from coordinate 18,292 downwards.
CATTCTCTTATTATACCATAGTTCGTGACAGTTCCAGCTTTTTTTGATAAAATCATACAGTATGCCCTTGGGTACAAAGTATGAACTGGGACTGTCTTTCCCAGCTTCGGAGGTAAAAAATGTCAGATTCACCAATCAAATACCGTTTGATTAAGAAAGAAAAACATACAGGAGCTCGTCTGGGAGAAATCATCACTCCCCACAGCACCTTCCCAACACCTATGTTTATGCCAGTTGGGACTCAAGCCACTGTCAAAACTCAGTCGCCTGAAGAATTGAAGGAGATGGGTTCGGGAATTATCCTGTCAAACACCTATCATCTCTGGCTTCGTCCTGGAGATGAACTTATTGCTCGCGCAGGTGGTCTCCACAAGTTCATGAATTGGGACCAGCCTATCTTGACAGATAGTGGTGGTTTTCAGGTTTATTCCTTAGCAGATAGCCGTAATATCACAGAAGAAGGAGTAACCTTTAAAAACCATCTCAATGGTTCCAAGATGTTCCTATCGCCAGAAAAAGCTATCTCTATTCAGAATAATCTAGGCTCAGACATCATGATGTCCTTTGACGAATGTCCTCAGTTTTATCAACCTTACGATTACGTTAAGAAATCAATCGAGCGTACCAGTCGTTGGGCTGAGCGTGGTTTGAAGGCTCACCGTCGTCCGCATGACCAAGGGTTATTTGGGATTGTGCAGGGGGCAGGATTTGAAGACCTGCGTCGCCAATCGGCTCATGACCTTGTCAGCATGGATTTCCCAGGCTACTCTATCGGTGGCTTGGCAGTAGGAGAAACCCACGAAGAGATGAATGCGGTTTTGGACTTCACAACCCAACTGCTTCCTGAAAATAAACCTCGCTATTTGATGGGTGTCGGAGCGCCAGATAGCTTGATTGATGGGGTCATTCGTGGGGTGGATATGTTTGACTGTGTCTTGCCGACTCGTATCGCTCGTAACGGGACTTGTATGACCAGTCAGGGACGTTTGGTTGTCAAAAATGCCCAGTTTGCTGAGGACTTTACGCCACTGGATCCTGAGTGTGATTGCTACACATGTAAGAACTACACACGCGCCTACCTTCGTCACCTACTCAAAGCTGATGAAACCTTCGGTATCCGCTTAACTAGCTACCATAATCTTTACTTCTTGCTTAACCTGATGAAGCAAGTGCGACAAGCCATCATGGATGACAATCTCTTGGAATTCCGTGAGTATTTTGTGGAAAAATATGGCTATAATAAGTCAGGACGCAATTTCTAAAACGGAATAGATATAAGCTAAAAATCCTAAGTTTTCTCTTAGGATTTTTCTTCTTTTTTTGATAGAATAAAGTGTATAATGAAAGGGAGAATAAACTCGTATGCGCATTAAATGGTTTTCCTTGATTAGGATTACAGGTTTACTACTGGTACTCTTGTATCATTTCTTTCAGACCATCTTTCCTGGAGGATTTTTCGGGGTAGATGTCTTTTTCACATTTTCAGGTTTCCTGATTACGGCTCTACTCATCGAAGAGTTTTCTAAAAATCATGAGATTGACTTGATTGGATTTTTTAGGAGACGCTTTTATCGGATTGTGCCACCTGTGATTTTGATGGTCTTGGTAACCATGCCCTTTACCTTTCTAGTTCGCCAAGATTATGTGGCTGGAATTGGGGGTCAGATTGCGGGTGTTTTAGGCTTTATGACTAACTTCTATGAACTGCTAACAGGTGGGAGTTATGAATCTCAGTTCATTCCTCATTTGTTTGTTCATAATTGGAGCTTGGCCGTTGAGGTTCACTACTATATTCTTTGGGGATTGGCAGTTTGGTTCTTATCCAAACAGTCCAAATCAAATGGTCAGTTGAGGGGAATGGTTTTTCTCTTATCAGCTGCTGCCTTCTTGATCAGCTTCTTCTCCATGTTTATTGGTAGTTTTCTAGTGACCTCTTATTCCTCTGTTTACTTCTCCAGTTTAACTCATGTCTATCCATTCTTTTTGGGAAGTATCCTAGCAACGATTGTAGGCGTTCGTCAGACGACTTCCCTCGTCAAGCAGTTGGATAAAATCTGGGATTTACGCAAGACCCTTTTGGTTTTTGGAGGAGGTTTTGGCTTCTTACTCATTTTGACCTTCTTTGTCAAATTTACCTATCTTTTTGCCTATCTTATGGGCTTCTTACTTGCTAGCCTTGCAGCTCTTGCTATGATTCTGGCGGCGCGTGTCTTACATGAAAAGACACATCATATACAAGAGACAAAGATGATTAGCTTTTTAGCGGATACTAGCTATGCAGTTTATCTCTTCCATTGGCCTTTCTACATCATTTTCTCACAGTTGACCTCAAATCTTCTTGCTGTGTTATTAACTTTGATTTTTTCTTATGGATTTGCCAGTCTTTCATTTTATGTATTGGAACCTTGGATTGCAGGCAAGAACACACCTATTTTACAAACTCTTCGTCCCCTGCCTTATATTCACACAATTCTTGCAACAAGTACGGGAATCTTGGCCTTCATTGTCTTCTTAGTGACTTTGTTGGCACCACAAGTGGGAGCGTTTGAGACAGACTTAACTGTCAATGGCTTGAAGCAAGCTGCTAGTACTATTGCCCAAACAAAAGTGATAGCAGAACGAGCAGAAGCTGATAGTTTAGGAATTGCTGATGGCACTATGTTAATTGGTGACTCGGTGGCTTTAAGGGCAAATACAGCCCTGCAGACAGCTCTTCCTGGAGCACAAATTAACGCGCAGGTCAGCAGAACAACCAAGACTGCCAATGAAATCATGATAAACAATAGCCAAAATAAATTTTTACCTAAGATGGTGGTCATTGCGACTGGGGTAAATAATCCTGAAAATTACAAGGAAGACTGGGACAGTATCGTGAAAAATCTTCCTAAGGGCCACCATATGGTTTTGGTGACTCCTTATGAGGGAGATAAGACAAAAGAGACCTATGCCATCGTTGAGAAGGCTGCTGCCTACATGAGAGAATTGGCAGAGAAGACACCTTACATCACGATAGCAGATTGGAATCAAGTTGCGAAAGAGCATCCAGAAATTTGGGCAGGAACAGACCAAGTCCATTTCGGAAGTGACACTAGCACTATTGAAGCAGGAGCAAAATTGTATGCAGATACGATTGCCACAGCCTTGAAGACAGCTCAAGACAAGCCAGTCAAATCAAAATAACGTGTATTAAAAAGAGAAGAGTTGGAGAAATCCAACTCTTTTAAAATATCGCATCTCTGTGCCTTTCTTGTGTTTGTGGTTGAACAACAAGTATAACACAGAGGTGTTTTCTTATGTCTACACTTTCAGCTAGTTGAACCATCTAATTTTTAGGAGGGCTGGGTGGCTAACTTCATTATATAACTTTCATTTAGTAAATCGAACGTGAAAATGTCCCATTTGATAAAATAGTCGTATGAAAAGGATCCAACTGAATATGAATGAAACGAAAAAATATCTTGTGATAAAAGCTATAGACCAAGGAAAGAAAACAAAGAATCGAGCCTGTGTCGAACTGAATCTTTCTGAAAGACAAATCAATCGTCTGCTACTAGCCTATCAACAGAAAGGAAAAGAAGCCTTCAGACACGGAAACAGAAATCGAAAACCAAAACATGCAATCCCTGATGAAATCAAAGAACGTGTCCTAAAGAAATACCTCTCCTATGAAACATATAAACCAAATGTCCTTCATTTCTGTGAATTACTAGCTGAAGAAGAGGGAATTCAGCTCTCTGATACAACTGTTAGAAAAATACTCTATAAGGAAAACATCCTCTCTCCCAAGTCTCACAGAAAGACAAAGAAGAGACTAAGAAAACAAGCTAAACTGAGCCTGGAACAACTCGTAAACGCTCCAAGTTGGTCTACTGCCCAAGTAAAATTTATACTAAACAGAAATTAAAAAACAAATTAGAAGACTTGGATTGCACAGCTCAAAATACTGATTTTAGAAAGTGGAATACTAATTAATGGAGTTGTAACAAATAGTTGACAGTGTTTGTTGCTTTTTGACTTCAAAGGAGTATTACTGGATTTTCTCCTCAAATTAGACTTTTGCCCAGACTCTTCTCTCTTATGCTTGATAACGTTTCACACCATCTAGATAGGTTGCTACCAATTCCAAATCTTTGTCTAAAACAATAAAATCTGCATCATAACCTTCACGAATTTGTCCACAGACGTCATCGATGTGAACGGATTTAGCTGGGTTGAAGCTGGCCATCATGACTGCTTCATGCGGATTCGCAATTCCCCATTCGACTACATTCTTCACACCATCTTTGAGTTTGAGGATAGAACCTGCCAAGTTACCTGTCGATTTGAGGCGTGCAGTTCCATTTGCAACGACAACTGGGAATTCTCCCAACATATAGTCACCGTCTTCCAATCCACCAGCTGTCATACAGTCTGTAATAAGAGCAATGTTTTCTGTCCCTTTTTGTTTGATAAGAATTTCGCAGGCTTTTGGATCTACGTGATGGCCATCACAGATCAACTCTGCATAGGTATGAGGTAATTGATACATGGCTCCAACCATACCCAGTTCGCGGTGAGTCAACCCACGCATTCCATTGTAGGCGTGTACCCAAACACTCGCTCCAGCATCGACTGCTTTTTTAGCTTCATCAAAAGTCGCGTTTGAGTGCCCAAGAGCAACCGTTACACCTTCTCCGGTGATAGTCCGTACAAAGTCTTCTACACCTTCACGCTCTGGCGCAAGAGCAATTTTATTTAGCAAGCCATTTGCTGCTTTTTGCCAAGAATGAAACTCCTCAACACCCGGGTCTCTCATATAAGTTGGATTTTGTGCCCCCTTAAAAGTTTCTGTGAAATATGGACCTTCATAATAAATCCCACGAATCTTAGCACCTGTTGCTTCTTTATAATGGTTTCCAAGATTTTCAGTGACTGCAAGCAATTGCTCATAAGTGGCTGTTAAAGTTGTGGGTAAGAAACTGGTAACACCGGTACTAAGAAGTCCTTCACTCATAGTATGCAATGTACCTTCAATGTTGTTGTCCATCACATCTACACCTGCATATCCATGAATATGAGTATCCACAAGACCTGGGGCAATGCTATAACCTGTATAGTCAATCACCTCAGCCCCTTCAGGAATCTGCTCTACATGTTTTCCAAACTTGCCGTCCACAAGTTCCAAGTAACCACCTCGACGAACTCCGTGTGGGTAGAAAAACTGATCCGCTTTAATATAGTTAGGCATAATGTTAACCTCCTTAAAAAATTGATTCTACAATTTATTATGTCAATTACATTATAAACCTTTCTTTTTCATTTGTAAATGGTATAGACCTATTTTCTGAAGATATTTTAAAAGCGATATTTCACGTTCGAATCACAACACATCTAAATAAATAAGAAAGAGCAGTTGAAAAATTACTGCTTTTTTGTTACACTAGATAGAAAGACTGTAAAGGATAATTTGGCTTTTTGTCATTATTCTAGAGAAATGTTATTTCACAGACTGACTAAAAGGAGACACAATGGCAGACCGAGGCTTACTAATCGTTTTTTCTGGTCCTTCAGGGGTTGGAAAAGGAACGGTTAGAAGAGAGATTTTTGAGAGTTCTGAAAACCAATTTCAATATTCTGTATCGATGACGACACGCGCACAACGTCCTGGAGAAGTGGACGGTGGTGACTATTTCTTCCGTACTCGCGAAGAGTTTGAAGAGTTGATTCGTCAAGGACAGATGTTGGAATATGCAGAATATGTCGGCAACTACTATGGAACCCCTTTGACCTACGTCAATGAAACCTTGGACAAGGGAATTGATGTTTTCCTTGAAATTGAGGTTCAGGGCGCTCTTCAGGTCAAGAAAAAGGTTCCAGATGCTGTCTTTATCTTCCTGACACCACCGGATTTGGATGAATTGCAAGATCGTTTAGTAGGTCGTGGAACAGATAGTGCAGAAGTGATTGCCCAACGAATCGAGAAAGCCAAGGAAGAAATTGCCCTCATGCGTGAGTATGATTATGCGATTGTCAACGATCAGGTGCCCCTAGCTGCTGAGCGTGTCAAACGTGTGATCGAAGCAGAGCACTTCCGTGTGGACCGTGTCATTGGTCACTATCAGGAGATGTTACCAAAGTCTCCAACTACCCGATAAAATTTAGAAAATAGGTACAAGCAAATGATGTTAAAACCCTCTATTGATACCTTGCTCGACAAGGTTCCTTCAAAATATTCACTCGTAATCTTGGAAGCAAAACGTGCCCACGAATTGGAAGCAGGTGCACCAGCAACTCAAGGTTTCAAGTCTGAAAAATCAACTCTTCGCGCTCTAGAAGAAATCGAATCAGGAAACGTAACCATTCACCCAGACCCAGAAGGGAAACGTGAAGCAGTGCGTCGCCGTATCGAAGAAGAAAAACGCCGCAAAGAAGAAGAAGAAAAGAAAATTAAAGAGCAAATCGCTAAAGAAAAAGAAGATGGTGAAAAAATTTAAGGTTGGGGGGACTCAATCTTATTTTTTCTCTTGTAAGAATGTACTGACAAGGAGGAGGTGAGAAGATGTCCATAGCCAAGATTATTGTAGATGTGCCCTTGATGCAGACGGACCAGCCCTATAGTTACAAGATTCCTAAGGAATTTGAGGGAATGCTAGAAGTTGGGATGCGGGTTCATGTGCCTTTTGGTAAGGGCAATCGCCTGATTCAAGGGATTGTTCTTGGTTTGGAGTCCCAAGTGGATGAAGAAGGGGTAAGTCAAGATTTAAAAGATATTGCCGAGGTACTGGATTTTTCTCCTGTTCTCACGCAAGAACAACTCTGGCTGGCTGAGGAGCTCCGCAAATCTGTATTTTCTTACAAAATCTCTATTCTCAAGGCTATGCTACCGGGATTTCTAAATTCTAGCTATGACAAGATTCTCTATCCTCTGGAAGGTCTGAGTCAGGAAGACCGAGAGCGCTTGTTTGGTTCTGAAGATTCACTAGCCTTTTCTTCTCTGGATTTAGGTAAGCAAGCTGAAATGATGCGTTTGACTAGAAAAGGCCTACTTGGTCTGGAATATCAGGCAGTCGATCAAAAGAAGGTCAAGACCCAGTCTTGGTATGAGGTGAATCTAGCTCAATTAGAAGGTGTTGAAATATCTGCGCGTGCCAAGAAAAAGTTGGAATTGAGAGATTACTTGCTGTCTCATCCTGAGAGTGCTTCCTTGGCTAGTTTGTTAGAGTCCTACTCACGGGAGCAGGTCAACTTTTTTGTGGAACAAGGTGCTGTGTCCATAGTCCAAAAGGAAGTGCAACGCTCGGCTGCTTATTTTGAAGGGATTGAAGCAAGTCAGCCTTTGGAGTTGAATCCAGAGCAAAGACAGGCGCGTGATGCGGTTGTGAGTGCTATTGGTAGTCATCAGCCTCCCTTCCTCCTTCAAGGGATCACAGGAAGTGGGAAGACCGAGGTTTACTTACAAATAATCCAAGGAGCTTTGGATAAGGGGAAAACAGCCATCTTGTTAGTGCCTGAGATTTCCTTGACTCCTCAGATGACCGAGCGTTTTATAGCACGTTTTGGGGACAAGGTAGCCATTCTTCACTCAGGATTATCCAATGGCGAAAAGTATGATGAATGGCGCAAGGTGGAGCGTGGCGATGCCCAAGTTGTTGTTGGTGCCAGATCTGCTATCTTTGCTCCTCTGAAAAATCTGGGTGTCATGATTATTGATGAAGAGCATGAAGCGGCTTATAAGCAGGACAGCAATCCCCGTTACCATGCCAGAGAGGTAGCTATTTTACGGGCTCAGTATAATCAAGCAACTCTGGTACTTGGATCTGCAACGCCGAGCTTAGAGAGCCGGGCACGTGCTGGCAAAGGCGTCTATCAACACTTACGTCTAACCCAACGTGCCAATCCTTTGGCTACAATCCCTGAGGTTCAAGTGATTGACTTTCGAGACTATATCGGACAGAATGAGACGTCAAACTTTACGCCTCCTTTGCTAGAGGCTATCCAAGACCGTCTGGTTAAAAAAGAGCAGGTGGTTCTCATGCTCAATCGCCGTGGTTATTCTAGCTTTGTCATGTGTCGGGAGTGTGGGACCGTGGATACTTGTCCCAACTGTGATATTTCTCTGACTCTCCATATGGATACCAAGACCATGAACTGCCATTATTGTGGCTTTTCGAAGGACATTCCTCAGATCTGTCCTAACTGTAAGAGTCGAAGTATTCGTTACTATGGGACAGGGACACAGAAGGCTTATGACGAGCTAGCAGAACTCTTTCCCCAGGCTCGCATTCTGCGCATGGATGTGGACACGACTCGTAAGAAAGGTAGTCACCAAGCTCTGCTTGACCAGTTTGGGCGAGGAGAAGCAGATATTTTACTAGGTACTCAGATGATTGCCAAGGGATTGGATTTTCCAAATGTGACCCTAGTCGGTGTTCTAAATGCGGATACGGCCTTGAATCTGCCTGATTTCCGTTCTTCTGAGAGAACCTTCCAGCTCTTGACTCAGGTGGCAGGTCGAGCAGGACGTGCTGAAAAAGCTGGGCAGGTCTTGATTCAGTCTTACAATCCTCAGCACTACGCTATTCGATTTGCAAAAGACCAGGACTACGAAGGCTTTTATGCTTATGAAATGGGTATCAGACGACAACTTGGCTATCCACCTTACTATTTCACCATTGGCATTACCCTTTCTCACAAGAAAGAAGAAGAGGTGGTCAAACGTGCCTATGAAGTCATGAACATTTTGCGGTCAGGTTTGTCTGAAACCAGTAACATCCTCGGGCCAACGCCCAAACCCATCGCCCGTACTCACAACCTCTATCATTACCAGATTTTAATTAAATACCGTTTAGAAGATGAGCTGGGACCAACCCTCAACCAGGTCTTGGCCTTGACTCAAGAAAGGGAAAATAGTGAGCTCCGTCTCAGCATTGACCATGAGCCACAGCAATTTTTATAAGAAGGAGAAGATATGACAAAACTAATCTTTATGGGGACACCCGACTTTTCAGCAACAGTCTTAAAAGGACTTTTGACAGATAACCGTTACGAAATTCTAGCCGTTGTGACCCAGCCAGACCGTGCTGTCGGACGTAAAAAAGTTATCCAGGAAACCCCAGTTAAACAAGCTGCAAAAGAGGCAGGACTTCCTATCTACCAACCTGAAAAACTATCTGGAAGTCCAGAGATGGAAGATCTTATGAAGCTAGGAGCAGATGGGATTGTGACTGCCGCTTTTGGCCAGTTTCTCCCAAGTAAACTCCTTGATAGCATGGACTTTGCGGTCAACGTTCACGCGTCACTCCTTCCTAAACATCGTGGTGGTGCTCCGATCCATTATGCCTTGATTCAAGGTGATGAGGAAGCTGGTGTAACCATTATGGAGATGGTTAAGGAAATGGATGCAGGGGATATGATTTCTCGTCGTAGTATTCCGATCACAGATGAGGACAATGTTGGCACCTTGTTTGAAAAATTGGCGCTAGTTGGTCGTGATTTGCTTTTGGATACTTTGCCTGCCTACATTGCTGGTGACATCAAACCTGAACCGCAGGATCCAAGTCAGGTTACTTTCTCGCCAAATATCAAGCCAGAGGAAGAAAAGTTGGATTGGACTAAAAGCAATCGTCAACTTTTCAACCAAATCAGAGGGATGAACCCCTGGCCTGTTGCCCATACTTTCCTTAAGGGCGACCGCTTTAAGATTTATGAAGCCCTGCCAGTAGAAGGTCAGGGAAATCCAGGAGAGATTCTCTCTATCGGCAAGAAAGAATTGATTGTCGCAACGGCAGAAGGAGCTTTGTCTCTTAAGCAAGTGCAGCCAGCTGGTAAGCCTAAGATGGACATCGCTTCCTTCCTCAACGGAGTTGGACGTACATTGACTGTAGGAGAACGATTTGGTGACTAAAGTAGAAACGGCTAGAAGTTTAGCCCTGGCAGTATTAGAGGATGTTTTTATCAATCAAGCATACTCAAATATCGCCTTAAATAAGCATCTCAAGGGAAGTCAACTTTCGGCAGCAGACAAGGGCTTAGTGACCGAGCTAGTCTATGGAACGGTAGCCCGTAAACTGACTCTGGAATGGTACCTATCCCATTTTATCGAAGACAGAGATAAGTTAGATAACTGGCTCTATGTCCTTCTTCTCATGAGTGCCTACCAGCTCCGCTATTTGAACAAGATTCCAGATTATGCTGTGGTCAATGAAGCAGTGGAATTGGCCAAAGTCCGTAAAAAAGGCAGTGAAAAATTGGTCAACGCCGTCCTTCGCCGTATCTTGCGTGAAGGCTGGCCAGATATTGCTAGCATCAAACGAAAAAACAAGCGTGACTCCATCGCTTATTCCCTTCCGGTTTGGCTAGTTGCAAAGCTCAAGGAAGAATACGGAGAGGAGCGAGCGCAAGCTATTTTTGAAAGTCTCTTGGTGCGAAACAAGGCCAGTATTCGTGTAACTGATTTAAGCCGAAAAGAGGAAATCCAAGCCTTATTGGAGGCGAATAATTCCCTTTTAGCAACCACTGGTCTGGTTAAGGAGCAAGGGCATTTTGCAGGCCATGATTTGTTTGCAGAAGGGACTATAACCATCCAAGACGAGTCTAGTCAGCTGGTTGCGCCAACTTTGAATTTGCAGGGAGATGAGCGAGTGCTTGATGCCTGTGCGGCTCCGGGTGGGAAAACAGCCCATATAGCCTCTTATCTCACGACAGGTCAGGTTACTGCTCTGGACTTGTACGATCACAAGTTGGACTTAATTCAAGAAAATGCTCAACGTCTGGGAGTTGCAGATCGGGTTCAAAGGCAAAAATTGGATGCCAGAAAGGTGCATGAGTTTTTTAGTCAGGATTCATTTGATAAGATTTTAGTGGATGCTCCCTGTTCAGGAATCGGTCTTTTGCGCCGAAAACCAGATATCAAATACAATAAAGAAACGGCAGATTTCGCGTCCTTACAGGAAATTCAGCTAGAAATATTAGGTAGTGTTTGTCAAACACTAGGCAAAGGTGGTATAATAACTTATAGTACCTGTACTATTGTCTCAGAGGAGAATTTTCAAGTCGTTGAGGCGTTTTTAGAAAGTCATCCTGAGTTCGAGCAGGTAAAGCTAGAACATGAATGTAAGGATATCATGAAAGACGGCTGTATCCTCATTACACCTGAATTGTATGGAAGTGATGGATTCTTCATCAGTCAATTTCGCAAGATATCGGATTAGGAAGGAACTGACACATGGAAATTTCATTATTAACAGATGTTGGTCAGAAACGGACAAATAACCAAGACTATGTCAACCACTATGTCAATAGAGCTGGACGTACTATGATTATTTTAGCTGATGGGATGGGAGGTCATCGCGCAGGGAATATCGCTAGTGAAATGGCGGTAACAGACCTAGGTATAGCTTGGGTTGATACCCAAATCGATACAGTCAATGAAGTGCGTGAATGGTTCGCCCATTACCTAGAAATTGAAAATCAAAAGATTCACCAGCTTGGTCAGGATGAAGCTTACAGAGGTATGGGAACTACTTTGGAAGTCCTTGCTATTATCGATAATCAGGCTATCTATGCTCATATTGGTGATTCGCGTATCGGCTTGATTCGTGGAGAAGAATACCATCAGTTGACGAGCGACCATTCTTTGGTCAATGAATTACTCAAGGCTGGTCAATTGACACCAGAAGAGGCAGAAGCTCATCCGCAAAAAAATATTATCACCCAGTCTATTGGGCAAAAAGATGAAATTCAGCCTGATTTTGGGACAGTGATCCTTGAGTCAGGTGACTATCTCTTGCTCAATAGTGACGGCTTGACCAACATGATTTCAGGCAGTGAGATTCGGGATATTGTAACCAGTGATATTCCTTTAGCAGATAAAACGGAGACACTTGTTCGTTTTGCTAACAATGCAGGAGGTTTAGACAACATTACGGTTGCCCTTGTTTCTATGAACGAGGAGGATGCAGAATGATCCAAATCGGCAAGATTTTTGTCGGACGCTATCGGATTGTCAAACAGATTGGTCGAGGAGGCATGGCAGATGTTTACTTAGCCAAAGATTTGATTCTAGACGGGGAAGAAGTGGCAGTGAAGGTTCTGAGGACTAACTACCAGACGGACCCGATAGCTGTAGCTCGTTTTCAGCGTGAAGCGAGAGCTATGGCAGATTTAGACCATCCTCATATCGTTCGGATAACAGATATTGGTGAGGAAGACGGTCAACAGTACCTCGCTATGGAGTATGTGGCTGGACTTGACCTTAAACGCTATATCAAGGAACACTATCCTCTTTCTAATGAAGAAGCCGTCCGTATCATGGGACAAATTCTTCTCGCCATGCGTTTGGCTCATACCAGAGGGATTGTTCACAGGGACTTGAAACCTCAAAACATCCTCTTGACACCAGATGGGACTGTCAAGGTTACAGACTTTGGGATTGCAGTAGCCTTTGCTGAGACGAGTCTGACTCAGACTAACTCGATGCTGGGCTCCGTTCATTACTTGTCACCAGAGCAGGCGCGTGGTTCTAAGGCGACTGTACAAAGTGATATCTATGCCATGGGGATCATTTTCTATGAGATGCTGACAGGCCATATCCCTTATGATGGGGATAGTGCAGTGACCATCGCCCTCCAGCATTTCCAAAAACCCCTGCCGTCCGTTATTGCTGAGAATCCATCTGTGCCCCAGGCTTTGGAGAATGTTGTTATCAAGGCAACTGCTAAGAAATTGACAGATCGCTATAAATCAGTTGCTGAGATGTATGTGGATTTGTCTAGTAGTTTGTCTTATAATCGTCGTAATGAACCAAAGCTGATCTTTGACGATGCGACTAAGGCAGATACCAAGACCTTACCGAAGGTTTCCCAGAGTACCTTGACATCTATTCCTAAGGTTCAAGCGCAGACAGAACACAAACCAATCAAAAAACCAAGCCAGGCTGTGACAGAGGAAACTTACCAACCACAAGCACCGAAAAAACGTAGATTTAAGATGCGTTACCTGATTTTTTTGGCCAGCCTTGTATTGGTGGCAGCTTCTCTTATTTGGATACTATCCAGAACTCCTGCAACCATTTCTATTCCAGATGTGGCAGGTCAGACAGTTGCGGAAGCCAAGGAAACGCTCAAAAAAGCCAATTTTGAGATTGGAGAGGAGAAGTCAGAGGCCAGTGAAAAGGTGGAGGAAGGGCGGATTATCCGTACAGATCCTGGCGCTGGAACTGGTCGAAAAGAAGGAACGAAAATCAATTTGGTTGTCTCATCAGGCAAACAATCCTTCCAAATTAGTAATTATGTCGGCCGGAAATCCTCTGATGTCATTGCGGAATTAAAAGAGAAAAAAGTTCCAGATAATTTGATTAAAATTGAGGAAGAAGAGTCCAAGGAGAGTGAGGCTGGAACGGTCATGAAGCAAAGTCTACCAGAAGGTACGACCTATGACTTAAGCAAGGCAACTCAAATTGTCTTGACAGTGGCTAAAAAAGCTACGACGATTCAATTAGGGAACTATATTGGACGGAACTCTACAGAAGTCATCTCAGAACTCAAGCAGAAGAAGGTTCCTGAGAATTTGATTAAGATAGAGGAAGAAGAGTCCAGCGAAAGCGAACCAGGAACGATTATGAAACAAAGTCCAGGTGCAGGTATCCCTTATGATTTGAGTAAACCTACTCAAATCGTCTTGACAGTAGCTAAAAAAGTTACAAGTGTTGCCATGCCGAGTTACATTGGTTCCAGCTTGGAGTTTACTAAGAACAATTTGATTCAAATTGTTGGGATTAAGGAAGCCAATATAGAAGTTGTAGAAGTGACGAAAGCGCCTGCAGGTAGTGCAGAAGGCATGGTTGTTGAACAAAGTCCTAGAGCAGGTGAAAAGGTAGACCTCAATAAGACAAGGGTCAAGATTTCAATCTACAAACCTAAAACAAGTTCAGCTACTCCTTAAAATCAGATGGATAATCAAAATAAGTAATCAATCTTTGTCATGATTTCATGGCAAAGATTTTTTTTGACTCCAGATTTGTGATAGAATAGAAGGAGTTGATAAAAGGAGGAACGCATGGAAGAATCAAGAGAATTAAATGCCGTCATCGATGTGATTATGCTAGCGGGGACTATTCTCCTTAAAAGTGGTTCAGAGATTCATCGCGTAGAAGATACCATGATTCGGATTGCGCATTCGCAGGGGATTGTGGATTGCAATGTCCTTGCCATGCCTGCCGCTATCTTTTTCTCTATTGAAAATACCAATATTTCGCGCATGAAGCGGGTGACCTCCTCTTCTTATAACATCGAAAAAGTCTGCGATGTGAACCAGATTTCTCGTCAGCTGGTTGGGGGGCAGATTGATTTAGAAACAGCCTTTAAGCAATTGACGGCCTTGCAGGCCCAACCCCTTCCCTATACTAAGTTGCAGGTAACTCTGGCTGCGACCTTAAGTGCTCCTTTCTTTTCGGTTATGTTTAGTGGAAATATCTACGACGCACTTGGGGCAGGAGTGGCGACCTTATTTGGTTTTGCCTTTTCCCTCTATGTGGAGAAGTTTATCCGAATTCCCTTTGTGACAGCCTTTGCTGGGGCCTTCGTCTTTGGAATGATTGCCCAGTTTTGGGCTCGCTACACAGGCTTTCCTTCAACGGCAGACTTGATTATAGCTGGTGCGGTCATGCCGTTTGTTCCAGGAATTGCCTTGACCAATGCGGTTCGTGATATTATGACCAACCACATAAACTCTGGTATGAGCAAGATGTTTGAATCCCTGCTCATTACCCTTGCTTTAGGGGCAGGAACTTCTGTCGCCTTGGTATTGATGAACTAATATGACACTAATAACCTTTTTATTACAAGCAGTAGCAAGTCTTCTTGCTATTATTACCTTTCTAATCGTACTCAATGTTCAGCGGTCCATGCTCTTACCAGGAGGAATTTTGGGCATGGCTGTCTGGCTAGTCTATCTCTTGCTCAAGGAACCGACCAATGTTATTGTGGCTACTTTTATTGCAGCCATTATAGGTTCTTGTGTCAGCCAGATTTTAAGTATTCTTTATAAGACTCCTGCTGTGGTCTTTATCTTAGCAATCTTGGCACCCTTGGTTCCGGGTTATCTCTCCTATCGGACAACTGCCTTTTTTGTGACAGGGGACTATAATAAAGCGCTGGCAAGTGCAACATTAGTTGTTATGCTGGCTCTGGTCATTTCCATTGGAATGGCTAGCGGAACAGTGATTCTCAGACTGTATCATTATATAAAAACACATCGAGTATCGTAGACTTTACAGAAATAAAAGAATTTTCTGAAAAATGAGATAAATATAGTGACAAGGCTTTCTATGTATGCTATTCTCTCTATATAAAGGAGGAAAAATCATGAAAAAATCACTATTTTCCTTATTGTCTGTAAGTCTACTGACTTTGTTGCTTATCCCAGTCATGGTTTCTAGTTTGGGTTCAGAGTTTCAAAGTGGATTACAAGAGCATCAGTTGATTGCCGAAAAGGTTAGTAAAACACTTGACAAGACATTTGATAAGGATGTCAGAGAAATTCCGACCAGTCAGTTTTATCAAGAATTTGTAGATGAGATGGGAAGGACTTACTCAGGAAATTTAATCCTCCAGGAACTGATAACTGAGAATGGGGCTTATAAAGCTACTTATATCGGTGAACTCTCTAGCAACTAATCATTCTTTGAAATTATGACCAATAAGAGGCTTGATTTGGTGAATCAAGTCTTTTTTATCTCTTTTACTGCCATTTGTGATAAAATAGTACCGAACGATTTTTTACATGAATGATAAAACAGAGGTAAATATGACAATCGGTATTGATAAGATTGGTTTTGCGACCAGTCAATATGTCTTGAAGTTACAAGACTTAGCAGAAGCGAGGGGAATTGACCCTGAAAAATTAAGCAAAGGACTCTTACTCGAGGAATTGAGTATTGCGCCCTTAACTGAGGACATCGTGACCTTGGCGGCCAGTGCTAGTGACTTTATTTTAACTGAGCAAGAAAGAGCAGAAATTGACATGGTCATTGTGGCGACCGAGTCAGGAATTGACCAGAGTAAGGCTGCAGCCGTCTTTGTGCATGGCTTGCTGGGTATTCAGCCCTTTGCGCGTAGTTTCGAGATTAAAGAAGCCTGCTATGGAGCGACAGCTGCCCTTCATTATGCCAAATTGCATGTGGAAAATTCTCCAGAGTCCAAGGTCTTGGTCATTGCCAGTGATATTGCCAAGTACGGTATTGAAACTCCAGGAGAACCAACTCAAGGTGCCGGCAGTGTGGCCATGTTGATTACACAAAATCCACGCATGATGGCCTTTAATAATGACAATGTTGCTCAAACCCGTGACATCATGGATTTTTGGCGTCCAAATTACTCGACAACTCCTTATGTAAATGGTGTCTATTCTACCCAACAATATTTGGATAGTTTGAAAACGACTTGGCTTGAATATCAAAAACGCTACCAGCTTACTTTGGATGATTTTGCGGCTGTTTGTTTCCATTTGCCTTATCCTAAATTAGCCTTAAAAGGTTTGAAAAAAATCATGGATAAGAGCCTGCCTCAAGAGAAAAAAGACCTCTTGCAAAAGCATTTTGACCAGTCTATTCTTTACAGTCAAAAGGTGGGGAATATCTACACAGGTTCACTTTTCCTTGGGCTTCTGTCTCTCTTGGAAAATACAGATAGCTTGAAGGCTGGGGATAAAATCGCCCTTTATAGTTACGGAAGTGGTGCTGTAGCTGAGTTCTTCAGCGGTGAATTGGTTGAAGGTTATGAAGCTTATCTGGATAAAGACCGCTTGAACAAGCTCAACCAACGAACTGCCTTATCTGTTGCAGACTATGAAAAAGTCTTCTTTGAAGAAGTAGACTTAGATGAAACAAATTCTGCTCAGTTTGCTGGCTATGAAAATCAAGATTTTGCCTTGGTTGAAATTGTTGACCACCAACGCCGTTATAGCAAGGTTGAAAAATAATGAAGATAAGTTGGAATGGATTTTCTAAAAAATCATACCAAGAGCGCCACGAGCTGTTAAAAGCTCAGGCGTTCCTTAGTCCTGAGAGGCAAGAGAGTTTAGAGCAGGATGAACAGATGAGTGTAACTGTGGCAGACCAGCTGAGTGAGAATGTGGTGGGAACTTTTTCTCTGCCTTATTCGCTGGTCCCAGAGGTTCTCGTTAACGGTCAGGAATACACAGTTCCCTATGTGACAGAAGAACCGTCCGTGGTTGCTGCGGCCAGCTATGCTAGTAAAATCATCAAGCGAGCAGGTGGCTTTACTGCTCAGGTTCATGAGCGCCAGATGATTGGGCAGGTAGCCCTTTATCAAGTTGCTAATCCTGAACAAGCCCAAGAGAAGATTGCCAGCAAGAAGGCTGAGCTCTTGGAGCTTGCCAATCAAGCCTATCCTTCTATAGTCAAACGTGGAGGCGGGGCGCGTGATCTGCATGTAGAACGGATCAAAGGTGAAACAGACTTTCTCGTTGTTTATCTTCATGTCGATACCCAGGAAGCCATGGGTGCTAATATGCTCAACACCATGCTGGAGGCCTTGAAACCAGTCTTAGAAAAATTGAGTCAGGGACAGAGTCTCATGGGAATTCTGTCTAATTACGCGACCGATTCTCTGGTGACTGCAAATTGTCGCATTTCCTTTCGATACTTGAGTCGTCAAAAGGATCAAGGACGAGAAATTGCGGAGAAAATTGCTTTGGCTAGTCAGTTTGCGCAGGCTGATCCTTATCGAGCTGCTACTCACAATAAAGGGATTTTTAATGGTATTGATGCCATTTTAATTGCCACTGGTAATGACTGGCGTGCCATTGAGGCAGGGGCTCATGCTTTTGCCAGTCGAGACGGACGCTATCAAGGTCTTAGCCGCTGGACGTTGGATCTTGAAAGAGAAGAAT
Source organism: Streptococcus sp. 4155 (assembly GCF_013276695.1). Classification (NCBI taxonomy): domain Bacteria; kingdom Bacillati; phylum Bacillota; class Bacilli; order Lactobacillales; family Streptococcaceae; genus Streptococcus; species Streptococcus sp. 4155. The sequence continues at coordinate 403 of NZ_VMLM01000092.1, read as the reverse complement.
TGGTCGGTGAGATGACCCTGCCCATGCCTGTGGCGACCAAGGGTGGCTCTATCGGTCTCAACCCTCGTGTAGCCCTCAGTCATGAACTACTGGGAAATCCTTCTGCCAAAGAATTAGCCCAGCTTATCGTGTCTATTGGGCTTGCCCAAAATTTTGCGGCCCTGAAAGCCTTGGTGAGTACAGGGATTCAGCAAGGCCACATGAAATTGCAGGCTAAATCTTTGGCACTTCTCGCAGGTGCTAGTGAATCCGAAGTTGCTCCCCTAGTCGAGCGCCTCATCGCAGATAAAACCTTTAACCTAGAGACAGCCCAGCGCTACCTAGAAAATTTAAGATTATAAAAACTCAGACGAAGGCAGTCTGAGTTTTCTTGTACTTATACTAAATGAAAATCAAAGAGCAA
>NZ_VMLM01000091.1:0-17658 GCF_013276695.1 Streptococcus sp. 4155 | reverse complement strand
GGAAGGCTGTAGTTTTACCACTAAACTACACCCGCTAAAATGGGAGTTAACGGGATCGAACCGCTGACCCTCTGCTTGTAAGGCAGATGCTCTCCCAGCTGAGCTAAACTCCCTAAAGCTAAGCGACTTCCCTATCTCACAGGGGGCAACCCCCAACTACTTCCGGCGTTCTAGGGCTTAACTTCTGTGTTCGGCATGGGTACAGGTGTATCTCCTAGGCTATCGTCACTTAACTCTGAGTAATACCTACTCAAAATTGAATATCTATTCAAACCAAGAAAACCGTTCGCTTTCGTATTCTCAGTTACTTTGGATAAGTCCTCGAGCTATTAGTATTAGTCCGCTACATGTGTCGCCACACTTCCACTTCTAACCTATCTACCTGATCATCTCTCAGGGCTCTTACTGATATAAAATCATGGGAAATCTCATCTTGAGGTGGGTTTCACACTTAGATGCTTTCAGCGTTTATCCCTTCCCTACATAGCTACCCAGCGATGCCTTTGGCAAGACAACTGGTACACCAGCGGTAAGTCCACTCTGGTCCTCTCGTACTAGGAGCAGATCCTCTCAAATTTCCTACGCCCGCGACGGATAGGGACCGAACTGTCTCACGACGTTCTGAACCCAGCTCGCGTGCCGCTTTAATGGGCGAACAGCCCAACCCTTGGGACCGACTACAGCCCCAGGATGCGACGAGCCGACATCGAGGTGCCAAACCTCCCCGTCGATGTGAACTCTTGGGGGAGATAAGCCTGTTATCCCCAGGGTAGCTTTTATCCGTTGAGCGATGGCCCTTCCATACGGAACCACCGGATCACTAAGCCCGACTTTCGTCCCTGCTCGAGTTGTAGCTCTCGCAGTCAAGCTCCCTTATACCTTTACACTCTGCGAATGATTTCCAACCATTCTGAGGGAACCTTTGGGCGCCTCCGTTACCTTTTAGGAGGCGACCGCCCCAGTCAAACTGCCCGTCAGACACTGTCTCCGATAGGGATCACCTATCTGGGTTAGAGTGGCCATAACACAAGGGTAGTATCCCAACAACGTCTCCTTCGAAACTGGCGTCCCGATCTCGTAGACTCCTACCTATCCTGTACATGTGGTACAGACACTCAATATCAAACTGCAGTAAAGCTCCATGGGGTCTTTCCGTCCTGTCGCGGGTAACCTGCATCTTCACAGGTACTAAAATTTCACCGAGTCTCTCGTTGAGACAGTGCCCAAATCATTACGCCTTTCGTGCGGGTCGGAACTTACCCGACAAGGAATTTCGCTACCTTAGGACCGTTATAGTTACGGCCGCCGTTTACTGGGGCTTCAATTCATACCTTCGCTTACGCTAAGCACTCCTCTTAACCTTCCAGCACCGGGCAGGCGTCACCCCCTATACATCATCTTACGATTTAGCAGAGAGCTGTGTTTTTGATAAACAGTTGCTTGGGCCTATTCACTGCGGCTGACTTAAAGTCAGCACCCCTTCTCCCGAAGTTACGGGGTCATTTTGCCGAGTTCCTTAACGAGAGTTCTCTCGCTCACCTGAGGCTACTCGCCTCGACTACCTGTGTCGGTTTGCGGTACGGGTAGAGTATGTTTAAACGCTAGAAGCTTTTCTTGGCAGTGTGACGTCACTAACTTCGCTACTAAACTTCGCTCCCCATCACAGCTCAATGTTATAGAATTAAGCATTTGACTCAATTCACACCTCACTGCTTAGACAGACTCTTCCAATCGTCTGCTTTAGTTAGCCTACTGCGTCCCTCCATCACTACATACTCTAGTACAGGAATATCAACCTGTTGTCCATCGGATACACCTTTCGGTCTCTCCTTAGGTCCCGACTAACCCAGGGCGGACGAGCCTTCCCCTGGAAACCTTAGTCTTACGGTGGACAGGATTCTCACCTGTCTTTCGCTACTCATACCGGCATTCTCACTTCTATGCGTTCCAGCGCTCCTCACGGTACACCTTCATCACACATAGAACGCTCTCCTACCATACCTATAAAGGTATCCACAGCTTCGGTAAATTGTTTTAGCCCCGGTACATTTTCGGCGCAGGGTCACTCGACTAGTGAGCTATTACGCACTCTTTGAATGAATAGCTGCTTCTAAGCTAACATCCTAGTTGTCTGTGCAACCCCACATCCTTTTCCACTTAACAATTATTTTGGGACCTTAGCTGGTGGTCTGGGCTGTTTCCCTTTCGACTACGGATCTTAGCACTCGCAGTCTGACTGCCGACCATAATTCTTTGGCATTCGGAGTTTATCTGAGATTGGTAATCCGGGATGGACCCCTCACCCAAACAGTGCTCTACCTCCAAGAATCTCTAATATCGACGCTAGCCCTAAAGCTATTTCGGAGAGAACCAGCTATCTCCAAGTTCGTTTGGAATTTCTCCGCTACCCACAAGTCATCCAAGCACTTTTCAACGTGCCCTGGTTCGGTCCTCCAGTGCGTCTTACCGCACCTTCAACCTGCTCATGGGTAGGTCACATGGTTTCGGGTCTACGTCATGATACTAAGGCGCCCTATTCAGACTCGGTTTCCCTACGGCTCCGTCTCTTCAACTTAACCTCGCATCATAACGTAACTCGCCGGTTCATTCTACAAAAGGCACGCTCTCACCCATTAACGGGCTCGAACTTGTTGTAGGCACACGGTTTCAGGTTCTATTTCACTCCCCTCCCGGGGTGCTTTTCACCTTTCCCTCACGGTACTGGTTCACTATCGGTCACTAGGGAGTATTTAGGGTTGGGAGATGGTCCTCCCAGATTCCGACGGGATTTCACGTGTCCCGCCGTACTCAGGATACTGCTAGGTACAAAGACTATTTTAAATACGAGGCTATTACTCTCTTTGGCTGATCTTCCCAAATCATTCTTCTATAATCTTTGAGTCCACATTGCAGTCCTACAACCCCGAAGAGTAAACTCTTCGGTTTGCCCTTCTGCCGTTTCGCTCGCCGCTACTAAGGCAATCGCTTTTGCTTTCTCTTCCTGCAGCTACTTAGATGTTTCAGTTCACTGCGTCTTCCTCCTCACATCCTTAACAGATGCGGGTAACAGGTAGTACCTGTTGGGTTCCCCCATTCGGAAATCCCTGGATCATCGCTTACTTACAGCTACCCAAGGCATATCGTCGTTTGTCACGTCCTTCTTCGGCTCCTAGTGCCAAGGCATCCACCGTGCGCCCTTATTAACTTAACCTTATTTTCTGACCTTTCAGTCATAAACTCTTATTAATACTACAGCGTTTTCGGTTTATTTTCTTGTTACTATTTGATATAGATATTCAATTTTCAATGTGCATTACTTGGTGATCTCTCACCAATGGAGCCTAGCGGGATCGAACCGCTGACCTCCTGCGTGCAAAGCAGGCGCTCTCCCAGCTGAGCTAAGGCCCCACAAGACCTCTCAAGACTAAACAAGACCAATGCGCAGTTCCTTATCCTTAGAAAGGAGGTGATCCAGCCGCACCTTCCGATACGGCTACCTTGTTACGACTTCACCCCAATCATCTATCCCACCTTAGGCGGCTGGCTCCTTACGGTTACCTCACCGACTTCGGGTGTTACAAACTCTCGTGGTGTGACGGGCGGTGTGTACAAGGCCCGGGAACGTATTCACCGCGGCGTGCTGATCCGCGATTACTAGCGATTCCGACTTCATGTAGGCGAGTTGCAGCCTACAATCCGAACTGAGACTGGCTTTAAGAGATTAGCTTGCCGTCACCGGCTTGCGACTCGTTGTACCAGCCATTGTAGCACGTGTGTAGCCCAGGTCATAAGGGGCATGATGATTTGACGTCATCCCCACCTTCCTCCGGTTTATTACCGGCAGTCTCGCTAGAGTGCCCAACTGAATGATGGCAACTAACAATAGGGGTTGCGCTCGTTGCGGGACTTAACCCAACATCTCACGACACGAGCTGACGACAACCATGCACCACCTGTCACCTCTGTCCCGAAAGAAAACTCTATCTCTAGAGTGGTCAGAGGGATGTCAAGACCTGGTAAGGTTCTTCGCGTTGCTTCGAATTAAACCACATGCTCCACCGCTTGTGCGGGCCCCCGTCAATTCCTTTGAGTTTCAACCTTGCGGTCGTACTCCCCAGGCGGAGTGCTTAATGCGTTAGCTACGGCACTAAACCCCGGAAAGGGTCTAACACCTAGCACTCATCGTTTACGGCGTGGACTACCAGGGTATCTAATCCTGTTTGCTCCCCACGCTTTCGAGCCTCAGCGTCAGTTACAAGCCAGAGAGCCGCTTTCGCCACCGGTGTTCCTCCATATATCTACGCATTTCACCGCTACACATGGAATTCCACTCTCCCCTCTTGCACTCAAGTTAAACAGTTTCCAAAGCCTACTATGGTTAAGCCACAGCCTTTAACTTCAGACTTATCTAACCGCCTGCGCTCGCTTTACGCCCAATAAATCCGGACAACGCTCGGGACCTACGTATTACCGCGGCTGCTGGCACGTAGTTAGCCGTCCCTTTCTGGTAAGATACCGTCACAGTGTGAACTTTCCACTCTCACACTCGTTCTTCTCTTACAACAGAGCTTTACGATCCGAAAACCTTCTTCACTCACGCGGCGTTGCTCGGTCAGACTTCCGTCCATTGCCGAAGATTCCCTACTGCTGCCTCCCGTAGGAGTCTGGGCCGTGTCTCAGTCCCAGTGTGGCCGATCACCCTCTCAGGTCGGCTATGTATCGTCGCCTTGGTGAGCCGTTACCCCACCAACTAGCTAATACAACGCAGGTCCATCTGGTAGTGATGCATTTGCACCTTTTAAGCAAATGTCATGCAACATCTACTCTTATGCGGTATTAGCTATCGTTTCCAATAGTTATCCCCCGCTACCAGGCAGGTTACCTACGCGTTACTCACCCGTTCGCAACTCATCCAGAGAAGCAAGCTCCTCCTTCAGCGTTCTACTTGCATGTATTAGGCACGCCGCCAGCGTTCGTCCTGAGCCAGGATCAAACTCTCATTAAAAGTTTGAGTTCTCACTCATTTCTGTCACTGACAGATTTATTGTTTTTTCATTGTTCAGTACTACAACCTTGGTTGTAGTGCCCTGCACATTGGTTCGTCTTGTTCAGTTTTCAAAGGTCTTCGTCACTCGCTTCTCTCAAGCGACAACTATATTAGTATATCACAATCACTTTCGCTTGTCAACACTTTTTTGAAACTTTTTTAATCTTTTTTTCATCAAGTGTTACAACCGCAACATACTATAGTCCGTACGGGATTCGAACCCGTGTTACCGCCGTGAAAAGGCGGTGTCTTAACCCCTTGACCAACGGACCAGAGTGGTTATTTTCAACTCTTACTATTATACAGTCTTTTTCAGACTTGTCAACACCTTTTTAAAATTTTTTTTACTTTTTTGCATGACTTCCTAATGGGTACGGATGTCAAACTCTTTAAACACAATACGTAAATCTCTTAACACTCTTTGACGCCCTCGGAAGCGTTCATCTCTTAAGATGCGTTCTAATTCTTCTTGTTGCTCTTTAGTTTGTTTATTTCTATAATTTCTTAGTGTTTCATGAAAGAGATAATAATCGTCTAGCCAGAGTCCTCCATCACTTATACGATGACTGATTTCACCCACTTCTTCATAAGGTTCTTTATCATATCTTCGTTTGTGGCTTTCTTGCTTACGGATATAGTCTAAAATTCGATTTCGAAACTTGGTTTTGAAATATTTCCTTAAACGAGGAATATCTTCTACTAGTCCTTCTTCTCTACTAATCAATTCATGTAAGCAAATCATTCCCTCTTGGTTCCAGTCCGATAGCTCCCATAAATGAAGGTAATATTCATTTCTACACTTATACACAGTTCCTTGGACTTCTTCATACAATTCTTTAATCATAATTTTCCCCTTTCTAGATACAGTCTAACAGATTAGAAACACTTTTGTTCCATTTTCTCCATTCTGTTCTCTACACCGTCTCAACTGCACAAAAAAGAGAGGCTCAGCCTCTCTCAGGGTTATAATTCTGCGATTTGGTTTAGGTTTACTTCTGCAACTGTGTCATTACCAAACATAGAGATAATCATTTTTACTTTGTTATTATCAATTTCTGTAATCTTACCAGTGTAGTCTGCAAAAGCACCATCAATAATACGTACGGTTTGACCAACCTCAACATCGAAATCAAATTCTTGAACAGTTTGTCCCATAGATACCAAAATGTCACGAATTTCTTGTTCCAATAATGGAGTTGGTTTTGATCTGTTCCCGTGTGATCCTACGAATCCTGTAACGTTTGGTGTGTTTCGCACAACAAACCAAGCTTCATCTGTCATGACCATTTCTACAAGAACATAACCTGGAAATCGATTTTCTTCTACTTCTTTTCTCTTTCCATTTTTTTCAACTTGCACTGTTTGCGTTGGAATTTCAACACGTAAAATATTATCCAACATATTGTAGGTTTGCGCACGTTGCAATAGATTTTCTTTTACCTTATTTTCATAACCAGAATAAGTTTGTAAAACAAACCACCCTTTATCAAAACTATCCATGATATTTCCTTTCATAAATAGAAGATTTCTAGTGTAATTAACTCCACTAACCTTCTAAAAAATGTTAATAAATCGAATCAAACCTGAAACAATCAACTGGTCAAAAATGTAAATAATTACTACAAAGAAAGCTGTGTATTCCATAATAGAACGAAAATCTCTCCAGCTTTCCTTGCGAGTTGGCCATGTTGTGTCTTTAAGAAGTCTAAAAATATCTCCAATAAAACGCATCGCTCTCTCCTATCTCGTTTCTCTGTGTGTAGTGTACTTGCCACAATGTTTACAAAATTTATTTACTTCTAGTCGTGTAGGCTTGGGGGTTCCACTGATCTTGATTGAATAGTTTCTCGAACCACAAACCGCACAAGCTAGGCTTGCTTTTTTTAGTGCCATAACGCCTCCATCTTATCTATTATAACAAGAAAGCTAGGCTTTGACAAGCATCTTAGCGAAATAGATTGACTACCGAATCCCATATTGTTTGAGCCTTTTCCTTAATCTTCGCATCCGAGATAGCCCGACTAGCCTCATCTACTAGACTTTGCGCACGTCCTCGAATATCAGACAAATTATCATCTGTCTGGCTATTATCATTGGTTTGTACTTGTCTTTTTGTATTGGCTGGTGCAATTCCATTTTGCTTATAAGCATTTTCAACCGTAAAGGTACTTCCTGGCGTATAAGGTAAAATGGTATTTGCAATATTTCTAAAGACATGGGCTGCACCGTTTGAAGTAGAACCTGCTAGATAGTGATTTTCATCAGTGGTCGGAAAACCAAGCCAATGACTAATCACCACATCAGGAGTATAACCAATCACCCACTGGTCACTTGTGTACTCCGGATTGAAAACTGCTTCAGTTGTTCCAGTTTTCCCTGCCATGACATAGTCTGCAGGCGATGAACTAATACCGGTTCCGTTAGTGAATGTACCCAACATCATACTGGTCATCTTATCAGCTACAGACTTATCAAGCACCCGTTTTTGTGAATTTTTATGGCTAGCAATAACTTGTCCACTAGCATTTTCAATTCTACTAATAAAATGAGCTTCCGGCATTAAACCTTCATTTGCAAAGGCAGCATATGCTTGAGCCATTTGCAGAGGATTGGTTTCGACACCACTTCCTAAAGCGACGCCGAGAACACGGTCGACCTTTTCCATGTTGAGTCCAAATTTTTCTCCTGCCTCAAAAGCCTTGTCAACGCCCAAATCATTAACAATGGCAACAGCAGGTAGATTAAGCGATTCTGCCAAGGCTTGATACATAGGAACTTCTCGACTCGTTTTAATTCCTGCATAGTTATCAACCTTATAGCTGTCATACTGCATGGTATGGTTATCCAAGAGCTTATTCAAAGCCCAACCTGCCTCAACTGCTGGCGTATAAACAACTAAAGGCTTAATTGTAGAACCAGGGCTACGTTTTGATTGAGTTGCATAGTTGAAATTCCGGAATCCAGTTTTATCATTGTCAGCAACTTGACCGACAACTCCACGAACTCCTCCTGTTTTCGGTTCAAGAGCTACACTTCCTGATTGAGCAAATGTTCCATCCTCTGCCCTCGGAAATAGCGAGGTGTTTTCATAGACAACCTGCATATTTGCTTGGTAGTTTTGGTCCAGCTCTGTATAAATGCGGTAGCCATTATTGACAATTTCTTCCTCTGTTAGATTATACTTAGAAACAGCTTCATTAACAACCGCATCAAAGTAAGAAGGATAGCGGTAATCTGAGATTTTTCCTTCATACTTATCGTGCAATTGCGAAGTCATATCAACTTCTGCAGCTTCGGTTTCTTGGTTTTTATCAATATATCCTGCTGCAACCATATTTTGTAAGACAGTGTCGCGACGATTAGTTGAATCTTCTACGGAATTCAAGGGATTATACAATTCCGGCCCCTTGAGCATCCCTGCCAGAGCCGCAGCTTGATCCAAACTCACTTCTGATGCAGAAACTCCAAAGTATTTCTTACTCGCATCTTCTACACCCCACACACCATTTCCAAAATAGGCATTGTTAAGGTACATGGTTAAGATCTGATCCTTACTATATTTTTTTGTTAATTCTAAGGCAAGGAAAAATTCTTTCGCTTTTCTCTCAACAGTTTGATCCTGAGACAGATAGGCATTTTTAGCCAACTGTTGGGTAATAGTAGAACCACCACCTGAACGACCAGCAGTGACAATCGCCAAGAAGAAACGGCCATAGTTAATTCCGTCATTTTTATAGAAAGAACGGTCTTCTGTCGCAATAACGGCATTCTGTAAATTTTTACTGATGTCAATCAGTTCAACGTAGGTTCCTTTTTGACCAGACAAGGCACCAGCCTCTTTTTCTTCACGATCAAAAATGATAGTCCGAGTTTTCAAGGCGTTTTGCAAATCGTTAACATTGGTTGACTTAGCTACAGCAAACAAATAGGTTCCAACTAGCAAGCCTGCACTCAAACCTAGTATAAGGACAATCTTTGTTAGATGATAGCGACGCCAGAATTTTCGAATCGGACCTACTTGGGCTAATTTTTTTCGATCACTACGAGAACGTCGCAAGCTAGTAGACCCAGAATCCTCTAGTTCACTTGTTTCTTTTTTAAAAAGAGAAAGAAATTTCTCGAATAATTTATCTAATTTCATGCGTTTATTTTATCATCTTCATCATAGGAAGACAAGAATTTAGCTATTTTCTATCCAAATAGGGCTTTTTTTGTTACAATATCTGTATGCAATTCACTTTTACTTTACCAGACTCTTTACCTCAAATGACGGTTAAGCAATTACTGGAGGAACAACTCCTCATCCCTAGAAAAATCCGTCATTTTTTGAGGATCAAGAAACATATTTTGATAAATCAGCGAGAAGTTCATTGGAACGAGATGGTGAAACCTGGGGATGTTTGCCAGTTGACTTTTGATGAGGAAGATTATCCCGAAAAAGAAATTCCTTGGGGCAACCCAAATCTCGTTCAGGAAGTTTATCAAGATCAACACTTGGTTATTGTGAACAAACCAGAGGGGATGAAAACGCATGGTAATCAGCCAAACGAAATCGCCCTTCTCAACCATGTCAGTGCCTATGTTGGCCAAACCTGCTATGTCGTTCATCGTCTGGACATGGAAACCAGTGGCTTGGTTCTCTTTGCAAAAAATCCTTTTATCCTGCCCATTCTCAACCGCTTATTGGAGAAAAAAGAGATTTCTAGGGAATATTGGGCGCTTGTTGACGGAAATATCAACAGCAAAGAACTTGTTTTCAAAGACAAAATTGGGCGTGATCGCCATGACCGCAGAAAACGAATAGTTGATACAAAAAATGGGCAATATGCTGAAACGCATGTAAGCAGATTAAAGCAATTCCCAAACAAAACGACCCTTGTCCGTTGTAAACTAAAGACAGGGCGAACCCATCAGATTCGTGTGCACCTTTCGCATCATAACTTCCCTATTTTGGGCGACCCTCTCTATAACAGCAATTCAAAGACGAGTCGGCTTATGCTCCACGCCTTCCGACTGTCCTTTACCCATCCGCTTACTCTAGAGAAATTAAGCTTCACTGTCCCATCAGATACTTTTGAAACAGAATTAAAAAAGAATGGATGATTGTGTCATCCATTTTTCCATATAAGAAAAGCAAGACCAAGAGGCCTTGCTTTTTATCGACTCATGAATTATTTAGCAATTTTTGCGAAGTATTCAAGAGTACGAACAAGTTGTGCAGTGTATGACATTTCGTTGTCGTACCATGATACAACTTTAACCAATTGTTTACCGTCAACGTCAAGGACTTTAGTTTGAGTTGCGTCAAACAATGAACCGTAAGACATACCTATGATATCTGAAGATACGATTGGATCTTCTGTGTAGCCGTATGATTCGTTTGAAGCTGCTTTCATAGCTGCATTCACTTCATCAACAGTAACGTTCTTTTCAAGAACAGCTACCAATTCAGTAACTGATCCAGTTGGAGTTGGAACGCGTTGTGCAGATCCGTCAAGTTTACCGTTCAATTCTGGAATTACAAGACCGATAGCTTTAGCAGCACCAGTTGAGTTAGGAACGATGTTTGCAGCACCAGCGCGAGCACGGCGAAGGTCACCACCACGGTGTGGTCCGTCAAGGATCATTTGGTCACCAGTGTAAGCGTGGATAGTAGTCATCAATCCTTCAACAACACCAAAGTTGTCTTGAAGAGCTTTAGCCATTGGAGCCAAGCAGTTTGTAGTACATGAAGCACCTGAGATAACTGTTTCAGTACCGTCAAGAACGTCGTGGTTAGTGTTGAATACAACTGTTTTAACGTCGTTTCCACCAGGAGCAGTGATAACAACTTTTTTAGCTCCACCTTTAAGGTGTTTTTCAGCGGCTTCTTTCTTAGCAAAGAAACCAGTAGCTTCAAGAACGATTTCTACACCGTCAGTAGCCCAGTCGATTTGTTCTGGATCACGTTCAGCAGAAACTTTAACGAATTTACCGTTAACTTCGAATCCACCTTCTTTAACTTCAACAGTACCGTCGAAACGACCTTGAGTTGTGTCGTATTTCAACAAGTGTGCAAGCATAACTGGATCTGTAAGGTCGTTGATACGAGTAACTTCAACACCTTCTACGTTTTGGATACGACGGAAAGCAAGACGACCGATACGTCCGAAACCGTTAATACCAACTTTAACTACCATTAGTGATTTCCTCCTTATGAAAATCATGAAATTTTTATTGTGAAAAGAGTAACTTGAATCACTACAAATCACCTTTCAACAAACCTATTATATAACTATTTGAGTTGAATTGCAAGTACGGGCATTGTTTTTCTATGTTTGTTTCTTTTTAAGGCTATAAATCAAGAACTTCCTTACTATTCATATCGTAGCGATTCTACAGGATCCATTTTACTAATTTTACGCGCTGGGAAGTAGGCTGAGACATAACCAAGTAATAGAGCGAAAGCTAGAGTTCCTAAAACAGATAAAAGATTTAATTCAAAAACCTTCGTGATGGATGGGTAAAAGTGATTTACAACCGCATTCGCCAAACTTCCCACCCCTTGTGCAACCAAAAATGCCAGCAGCAAGGCGATTCCTACAATCCAGATAGCCTCGTAAATAAAAATTCCTTTGACATCACGATTTTGATAACCAACTGCCTTCATGACACCTATTTCCTTAGAACGTTGCATGATATTGATGTAAATAATGATACCAATCATGACCGCTGCTACCACAATAGCTTGTGATGAAAGTACAATCAACAATCCCTGAATGACACGAATAAAAGTAATCACAATATCAAGAACCTTCTGTTGAGAAAGAACAGTATACTTCTTGTTTTTCTGCAATTCTTCTGTTATCGCTTTTGTTTGTGATGGATCTTTGAGTTCCAAGATAAAATAAGATACAGCTTTTGTAAATCCAGCCTCTTTCAAAATCGTTTCCATTTGATGAGACGGCATGAAACTGTTGCTGTCCTCCAAGTCATCTTCATCATTGATTACACGTACAATCTTTGTTTGAAATTGAGCAGTCTTGCTAGCTTCAGCATCATTTTCTACAATGCTGGCTGAGACTGATTTGCCAATAATATCACTAGCTGTCAGATTTTTTCCTGTCTGTTCATTCCAATTTTTTAGTAAACTGCTTGGAATCGTCAATCCCTGTTCATTTGAATCCGTATAGAGGGAACCGGCTAATACTTTGTCCGCCTCATTACTACTAACAGAAATACTTGTATCCTCATATAGACTCACTACTTGAGCATAAGAAGGCATCGTTTGACTCAGATCCATTTCTTGACCATCTATAGTCATATTTGACATGATCATCCCAAAAGGACTCTCCAAATATTTAATAGCTTCTTTGCCAACTGTATCCGTGATATAGTTCTTATCATCTTGGTTCAAAAAGCCTCGTCCAACATTTTTTGTGTTTAAAGCAATCTGAACTTGAGAAGGGATTTGACCTCCATTCGTATTTTCATCAATCATCGAAATCAATGCATTTCCCAAGCCGAAAGAAATTAAGACTCCTACAAAACCGATTGAGGTTGCTAGCGCAATCAATAGGTTACGCCATTTTCTTTCCATAAAGTTATTTAAAGAAAGTTTGAATTTATTTTTCAATGATAATCCTTTATTTTTTGACTTCTTCAACGACTTCACCATCCTTCATTTTGATAATCACGTCTGCATATTCAGCAACCTCTGGATTATGGGTTACAATCAGTACTGTTTTCCCTGTTTGGGCTAATTTTTTAAACACTTCCAATACCATTTCTTGGGATTGAGAATCCAGCGAACCCGTTGGCTCATCTGCTACAATCATATCAGGCTGATTTACCAGTGCACGCGCGATTGCTACGCGTTGCTTTTGCCCGCCAGAAAGCTGTTTAACATTTTTAGCCATAAAAGGCTCCATGCCCAAGTTACTTAATTGCTCCTTTGCAATCATTGTCATCTCCCTGTCAGATAAATCTTTGACATAGAGAGGTAATTTGACATTATCCAAGACAGACTGATGAGGAATGAGGTTAAAGTTTTGAAACACAAATCCAATCTTATCTTTACGAAATTGAGTTAGTTCAATCTCTGATAAGTCACGGAGGGATTCCCCTTTAAACTCTAAATCTCCTTCATATTGTCTATCTAAACCGCTGATGATGTTTAGTAGACTGGTTTTGCCACATCCTGACGGACCATAAATCGCAGTGATTTTCCCTTTTGCGATTTGCAGATTTATATTCTCTAAAGCCTGCTCTTGATGTTTACCGTCCAAAGTGTAAAACTTTGAAATATTTTTAATGGATAAAATGGACATTCTTTCCCCCTTGTTTAAAACTGTTATCGTCATACATCATAATTATAGAAAAGCCTTCAAGCGACATCAGCACTGATTGCCACTATGAACCTACTGCTTAGAATTTTTTCTCTATTGCCTCGTTTGCTTCTGGATGTATATCAAGTAATACTCTTCGAAAATCTCTTCAAACCACGTCAACGTCGCCTTGCCGTACTCAAGTACAGCCTGCGGCTAGTTTCCTACTTTGCTCTTTGATTTTCATTGAGTATAAAATTCATTTTAACAAAAAAGCGGCATTCCCTCAATGACAGAAATGTCACTCCTATAAACTCTTTAACGATATCTTTCTAGATCCTCGCTCCATTCATTATCTAAACTAACGATTAACTTCTCATTGCCAAACATCCTCGCCATCATTTTTGCTTCTTCATACTTTTGTTTGGCTGTATCATAATCCGTCTGAATATAATATTTCCACTCCACCATCAAGACAATCGGTTGTTTTTGAAAATCTCGTGTTTTTTGCCCTATTTTATTTAAGGTCTCGACTGCCCTCTTAAAATAAGGAAGCAACCCCATAATCTCTATACAAGTTAAAGAAGCTAACAAGGAGTCTCTAAGTAAGTCCAAACAATCGAACTCTATCTTATCAACCTGAGAACTTAGTTTGTCATGAAAACAAAGAATGGTTTCATGCTCAGATTCTTTTATCTCACCCATATTTAAACCATCCATTAACTGACAGTTGAAATACAGTCTCAGTTTCAACAAGTCCTCGGCTTTATATACATCTCTGGATAGTAAGTCTTGAAGACTGTCCTCAATCACACTGCTTCCATATAAGGAATTACTAGTCATTCTCACTGCATCTATAGCTTGAAGACAATCCACTAGCACTTTCTCATCACGTGGCAAATCATCATAAAAATTCTCAAAAATCTCATCGAAATATTCTTCCTTTTGTTCTTGCAACTCCTTGTCTCCATAGTCAGGATGATGTAAAAGAAAGTACTTTAATTCTTGGTAACGCTTCGGTAATTCCTTATAATCTGGCATCAAGACGTAGGACGGAATTTCTAATCTATCTGCAATATATTCTAGGGTTTTTATCGTCGGGCGAAATTCTCCTTTTTCAATCCGCACCAACTGACGCACTGATAATTCAGACTCATCTCCGCAAAAAACTGGACGACTAAGGCCTTTCTCCTCTCTTAAAAGTCGCACTTTATCCCCTAACTCATTTATCTTGTTCATTTGCCCCTCGCATGATTATTAAAGATTTGATTTTCAAATAAATATATGCGATGATTATACCATTTTTCAAATAGAATTACAAAAAAGAGACAGGATAACTCCTGCCTCTAAACTGATAAACAATTATTTACGGCGTCCTGGTCTTTCTTTGTAGCCATAATATGCATCTGCCATAATTTCTTCCATGTCAGCTACCATTGGCAAGCGTGGGTTAGCAGGAGAACATTGGTCTTCATAAGCAAGCAAAGCAATTTCATGCAAGCTGTCTTTCCAAGCTTTTTCATCAATTCCTTGATCCTGGAAGTTCATCTTGATACCTACTGCAACACCAAGTTCGTAAACAGCTTTAGCGTATGCCTCAACTGCTTCTTCTGGAGTTGAGTGAGGCAAGCCAAGCATTTTCGCGATGTCTTGGAATTTCTCATCAGCTTTCCAGTAGTTGTATTTAGGCCATGTAGTAGTCTTAGCTGGACGAGTTCCGTTGTAACGGATAACGTACGGAAGCAAGATAGCATTTGTACGTCCGTGAACAGTGTGATGAACACCACCAATCTTATGGGCCATTGAGTGGCTCATTCCAAGGAAGGCATTGGCGAAGGCCATACCAGCCATTGTAGACGCATTGTGCATTTTCTCACGAGCTTCTGGGTCAGCTGTCTTAACAGATTTTTCCAACCATTCAAAGACAAGTTTGATTGTTTGAAGCGCAATACCGTCTGTATAGTCGTTAGCAAAGTTTGAAGTGTAGGCTTCAGTCGCGTGTGTCAAGACATCCATACCTGTATCAGCAGCGATAAAGTCTGGAACTGATTCAACCAAAGCAGGGTCAACAATGGCAATAGTCGGTGTCAATGAGTAGTCAGCCAATGGGTATTTGCGGTTGTTTTTCTTATCAGAGATAACGGCAAATGGTGTTACTTCTGAACCAGTACCTGAAGTTGTTGGGATACCGATGTACTTCGCTTTCTTACCAAGTGATGGGAAGCGGAAGGCGCGTTTACGGATATCCATGAATTTTTGAACCAAGTCACGGAAGTCGATTTCTGGTTGTTCGTAGAAGAGCCACATTACTTTGGCTGCATCCATTGGTGAACCACCACCAAGAGCAATGATTGTGTCTGGTTCAAATGCTTTCATCACCTCAGCACCACGTTCTACAGTTGTGATATCTGGATCTGGTTCAACATCTGAGAAGACTTGGATAGTTACACGGTTGCTACGTGCGTTCAATTGATCGATAACACGTTGAACGAAACCGAGTTTTTCGATAGATTTGTCTGTAACAATCAGAACGCGTTCAATATCTTCACATGTTTGAAGGTATTGGATAGAATTGCGTTCGAAGTAAATTTTTGAAGGAACTTTAAACCACTGCATATTATTTCTCCGTCTTCCGACTTTTTTGATATTCAAGAGGTTAATGGCACTAACGTTATCCCCAACTGAGTTGCGTCCGTAAGAACCACATCCAAGTGTCAATGATGGCAAGAAGGCATTGTAAACGTCCCCGATACCACCGAAAGTAGAAGGTGAGTTACAGATAACACGAATAGCTTTAACAGCTTTACCAAATTCTTTAGTCAATTCGTCGTCAGCTGTGTGGATGGCTGCTGAGTGGCCAAGACCGTTAAATTCAACCATTTGACGAGCCTTAGTAATACCATCTTCACGGCTTTCAGATTTCAAAACTGCGATAACTGGTGACAATTTTTCACGAGTCAATGGCTCATTTTCGCCAACTTCTTTACATTCTGCAGCAAGAATGTTTGTTCCTTCTGGAACTGTAAATCCTGCTTGCTCTGCAATCCAAGTTGCTGGTTTACCAACGATGTCAGCGTTCAATTTTGCACCAGCACAGTTTTTGCTGTTTGCTTTGACGCCGAAACAGAATTCTTCAAGAAGAGCTTTTTCTTTTTTATTTACAAAGTAAGTGTGGTAAGATTTGAACTCTGCTACAAATTCATCGTAGATTTCTTTGTCAATGATAACCGCTTGTTCAGATGCACAGACCATACCGTTATCAAATGATTTAGACATGACGATATCGTGTGCTGCTTGACGAATGTTTGCTGATTTTTCAACATAAGCTGGAACGTTTCCGGCACCTACCCCAAGAGCTGGTTTACCACATGAATAAGCCGCCTTAACCATGGCATTACCACCTGTTGCAAGGATTGTCGCAACACCTTCGTGGTTCATAAGGGCACTTGTTGCTTCCATAGATGGTTGAGTAATCCATTGCACACAGTTTTCAGGAGCACCAGCTGCGATAGCTGCATCGCGGACGATACGAGCTGCATGAGCAGATGATTCTTGTGCTGATGGATGGAAGGCAAAGACGATTGGGTTACGTGTCTTCAATGAAATCAATGATTTGAAGATTGCTGTTGATGTTGGGTTTGTTGTTGGAGTAATACCACAAACAACACCAACCGGTTCAGCAATAAGAGTCAATCCTGTTACATCGTCTTCTTCGATAACGCCAACTGTCTTAGTGTGACGCATGTTGTTTACTACGTGTTCACAGGCAAACAAGTTCTTAGTTGCTTTATCTTCAAATACACCACGTCCTGTTTCTTCAAAGGCATGTAAAGCCAATTCTCCGTGGGCATCCAAAGCTGCTACTGATGCTTTGGCAACGATGTAGTCAACTTGCTCTTGATCCAATTTACGCATTTCTTCAAGGGCAACTAGAGCTTTTTGAACCAACTCATCTACGTGTTTTTCAGCAACGAGTTTCTTTTCCTCTGGTGTCACAGTTTTTTTATCAGCCATATTTTCCTCCATAGCTTTCAAGGAACGATATCCTTTGTTAATTTTTTCACAAGTTTATTATAACGTATTATTTCAACTTTGTAAACAGTTTCATAAACATTTCACAAAGAATTTTTAAACTCTTGTGAAACTTTTCTCATTTTCTTTTCTTATCAGGTTTTATCTTTGAAGTTTGTGAAATTTATTTCAAATATTTTTTATTTCACAAACTTGCTTGGAAGAGGGATTTGGAAAGAAAGGGATTTACAGGTAAGCGCTTACCTTGTAATTCTAGTCATAACCACCCGTGAA
>NZ_VMLM01000090.1:0-13259 GCF_013276695.1 Streptococcus sp. 4155 | reverse complement strand
AGTTACATCTTTACCATTTTTCACACCACAAAATTCTTACTCTACATAAGCTGATGTAGAGTAAGGATATTGTAAAGTATTTTTTACCTTAACTAAATCATTTTTACCAATAATGACTTCTGACTGATTTGTATAATATTGACCATAAGTCGGTGAAACATCGGGAAGTGAAAAATTATTAGTTCCTGGACTCTCTTGTAATG
Source organism: Streptococcus sp. 4155 (assembly GCF_013276695.1). Taxonomy (NCBI): domain Bacteria; kingdom Bacillati; phylum Bacillota; class Bacilli; order Lactobacillales; family Streptococcaceae; genus Streptococcus; species Streptococcus sp. 4155. The sequence goes on along the minus strand of NZ_VMLM01000090.1, from coordinate 13,056 downwards.
TTTCACTTACCTCATACTCCTCGCCTGTACTTGAAATAACAGTCAAAGCAGATACTGTCGATAGCAGGCTAGCTAATAAAGTACCCGCAATAATTGAAATACCGAATTTGCGATAAAATGTTTTCTTCATTATTTTATCCTCCTAAAAAAATTGTAACACATCTGTTCGTCCCTGTCAATATAGTAAATTGAAATAAGATGTGAACAAATCGATTAGGAAAGTTAAATTAATTTCTAGAAAAGTTTTAGCAGTTGTGGTGTACCATTCTAGTTTCAATCCACTATACAAAGAAAAAAACGGAAAGACATCCCTTTCTCCATTTGAAAAAAGCAGTTACACAACTGCAACTGCTTTTCTATTCTTGCATGGTGTAACCAACACCACGCACGGTTTTAATGTAGCTTTTTTGACCTTTTACATCAAGCTTGCTACGTAGATAACGGATATAGACATCTACGATATTTGTCTCGGTCCCACTTTCATACTTCCAGACACTTTCCAACAACTGCTCACGAGTCAGAACTTTCTTGCTTCCCATAAGTGTCGCCAAAAGGTCATACTCACGGCGAGTCAGAGCAATCATCTCTTCACCACGATAAACCGTGTGATGTTCAACATCTATCCTAAGATTGCGGTAGGTCCTTGGAACTTTCATCAGACTGCAGTGTTGATCAATGAAGTCCCGACCTCGGAAGATCGCCGAAATACGCGCTACCAGATTTTCGATAAGGACTGGCTTATAGATGTATGAAACTGCAAAACGCTGAACAACTTCCAGCTCTTCTTGCAAGTCTTCCCAATGATCTAAAATCATGATGACTGAGGCTGGCTTAGTTCGACTCAGCTTATCTGCAAAATCCTGGGCTGTCATATCCCCCAGATGAGCATTCAATAAAATCAAGTCATAGTCTGTCTGAAGAGCCATGGAGAAGGCTTTTTGCCCCTCCTCAACCTGATCAACTCGGTATTGCTCTTTTTGGAGTTCCAAACTTAAAAAATGAGCTAGATTTCGTTCTTTCTCAAGTAATAAAATCCGTTTCCCCATGGCAGACCTACTTATTTTTCGTCATACCAAGAGTAGTGGAAGGTTCCTTCTTTGTCTTTACGTTGGTAAGTGTGGGCACCAAAGTAATCACGTTGCGCTTGGATCAAGTTAGCTGGAAGATCAGCTGAACGGTAGCTATCAAAGTAAGTAATAGCTGCTGAGAAGGTTGGTACTGGCACACCAGCTTGAACTGCAAGAGCTACGATATCACGCACTGCTTGTTGGTACTTAGCAGTAACATCCAAGAAGTACTCATCCAAAAGAAGGTTGGCAAGGTCTGCATCACGGTTGTAAGCATCTGTAATCTTTTGCAAGAAACGAGAACGGATGATACAGCCATCACGCCAGATAGATGCGATGTCTGCAAATGGCAAGTTCCAGTTATTTTCTTTAGAAGCTACACGTAATTGCGCAAAACCTTGTGCGTATGAGATGATTTTTGAGAAGTAAAGGGCTTGACGGATTTTTTCAATCAATTCAGCCTTATCTCCTTCAAATTTGAAGGCAGCTGGTTTTGGAAGAACCTTGCTAGCATGCACGCGTTCTTCTTTGTAAGTTGAAATGTAGCGAGCAAATACTGACTCAGTAATTAGCGACAATGGCACACCAAGGTCAAGTGATGATTGGCTAGTCCATTTACCAGTTCCCTTGTTACCCGCGGCATCAAGGATGTAGTCTACGATTGGTCCGTCTTGACCTTCATCGTCTTTACGGCTCAAGATATCAGCTGTGATTTCGATCAAGTAGCTGTCCAATTCACCCTTGTTCCACTCAGTAAAGATTTCAGCCATGTCTTCTGCAGAAAGGCCAAGCAAGTGTTGCATCAAGTCATAGCTTTCTGCGATCAATTGCATATCCCCATACTCGATACCGTTGTGAACCATTTTCACATAATGACCAGCTCCATCAGGACCGATGTAAGTCACACATGGTTTGCCATCTTCTGGTGCTTTAGCTGAAATTTCTTCAAGAACATCTGCAACCAATTCGTAGGCTTCTTTTTGTCCACCAGGCATGATAGACGGCCCTTCAAGGGCACCTTTTTCACCACCAGAAACCCCAGTACCGATAAAGTTGATACCTGAGTTTGCCAATTCTTCATTACGACGGATGGTGTCTTTGTAGAAAGTGTTTCCGCCGTCAATCAAGATATCACCTTTGTCAAGGTGTGGAAGAAGGGCTTGGATAGTAGCATCTGTACCAGGTCCAGCTTGAACCATCAGCATGATACGGCGAGGTTTTTCGATTGAGTTTACAAAACTTTCAACGTCATAGCTTGGTACAAAGTTCTTTTCAGGATGGCAAGCAATCACATCTTCCGTTTTTTCTTTACTACGGTTGTAAATAGCAACTGTGTAACCACGAGATTCAATATTAAGGGCAAGGTTACGACCCATTACGGCCATACCTACGACACCAAAGTTAGCTTTTGTCATTTGACACTCCTCTTGTTTCATTTATTTTATTTTATCATTTTTACTTTTGAAAAGAAAGAATTTTGTAACGACTGCTTAGTAGTCCAAGTCATCTGCATGACCAGCGCCATTTCCGACAAAGTAGCCTGTCTTACAGTTAAGGGTAAAGAGATAGGTTCCATCTGGCTTGTAGAGGTTGTAATAACCATTGCCGTTAACGATATTGACACGTTCAAGGATATATTGGTCTCCAGTGATATAGCCACGTGATCGTGAAGTCGCTAGAATTTGTTCCAAGACACCATCCGCAAAATCCCAGGCAGAGTTGTTACTATCATCAATAGCAGACTGGTTATAGGCAACACGACTGGCACTTCTTTGAACAGCAACACCCGCACTTGATACGCCCATATTGACTTTGCTACGAGAACTTCTAGTCTCATTTGAGGCAGCATTTGAACTACTTGGGCTTGTCTCACTAGTCGTATTTGAGCTTGTTTGACTAGTGCTTGAGCTACTAGTTTCACTTGAACTTGAGCTAGAAGTACTTGTTTGCTGGCTCTTACCAAGGCTGATAGCCTTATCTAGCACTTTATCAAGCTCCGTATTTCCAGTTTTAATATCCGTAAATTTAGCATCCGATTTGGCTTTGGCATTGGTATCCAACACACCGTCCACAATAGCTGGTTTCTCAAATTGAGCATTGACATCTTGAATGGCCTTGATTTGCGTTGCTAGACTATCATACTTAGATTTGGCTAGCGTATGTTCACGACTACCTTCCAGTTTATCAAGCAAGGTTTTGAGTTGACTCAGTTTATCAAACTGGCTATTTTTCAAAGCCGTTTTATTACTATCTGTGTAGAAGGCGTCATAAAGTGTATTAAAATCATCCACATCTGATTGATTGGCTGTAGTTGATTGAGAAGTTTCAATTTCCTTGGTCGAGCGATTCACTTGACGATAGACATAATAAGCACTGACACAGATAATCACTGATACAAGCGCCAAAGCGGTCAAAACAAAGCCTTTTTTACTTTTCTTTTCTGAGTCCTCTTGATCCAGACGAGAAAGGTTTTGCTCCTCTTCCACTTCTTCAGTCATTTCTGTTGGAGTTTCATCCTCTAGCAATAGAGAATCCAAGCCTTGCTCCTCATCGTCCAAAGGCAAGGGTGGTAAGATGTCTTCAGAAGATGGAACTTCCTCCGAAGAAGCTTCTGACTCCTCTACAGCCTCACGCATCTCTTGAATTAAATCATCCAGACTATGAGTTTCAACTAACTCCTCTTTTTTGTATTGGCGAGTCGCAAACTTATCTGCTTCGATTTCATCTTTGTGTTGTTTAACATACTTGTCCAAAATGGAATCCTCAGGCAAGACTCCTGCTTCCACTTCTTCATTTTTACGAATAGCTTGACCAACTGTTAGCTCTTTTGCTTCATCAAAATCAAATTGCGGTTCTTGACCTTCTTTTTTATGACGATTTCGTCTTTTTTTACTCATGAGTATCCCTTTCTATTTTACCTCTTGCCGTTTGACACGCTGACCAAAATATTGATACAGATCCACTTTCAAGGTTCCGTTGTATAACTTACGCTTCTTATCTGCTTGGCTACCATACTTGCTTTCAAAGGCTTCATCACTAGTCAAGATAAATTTGCTCCAAGTTTTCAGTGGTGCAAATACTTGACCCATCTCAGCATAAAGCTTGGTCACCCCTGCATCATCTGATAAACGCTCCCCGTAAGGCGGATTGGAGATGATTACACCATTGATTTTATCGGAACGCAAATCCTGCACGCGCATCTGCTTAAAAGTAATGTCTCCTACAACACCCGCTGCCTGAGCATTGGCCTTAGCAATTTCCACCATGCGAGCATCAATATCACAGCCCATGATATCCAGTTCCAGCTCACGGTCTACTTTTTTAGCCGCTTCTGTGCGCACTTCCTGAATCAAGCGATCGCTGACCCAGTTCCACTCCTCAAAGGCAAAAGAGCGACGAAGTCCTGGTGCCATCTTTCGAGCAATCATGACTGCCTCGATACAGAAAGTTCCTGAACCACAGGTCGGATCAATCAAAGGCTTGTCTGGATACCAGTTAGAGAGTTGCAAAATAGCTGCTGCCATATTTTCCTTGATAGGAGCCCCACCCTTTTCCGTACGATAGCCACGTTTAAAGAGACTGGATCCTGTCGTATCAATCATGACAGTTGCCACATCTTTGAGAATAGAGACCTCAATCTTAAACTCTGGGCCATTCTCCATCAGAGGAACACCTTCTGGGCGAGCATAGTGTTTCTGCAATTTCTTGACAACAGCTTTCTTAGAAATAGCCTGAACACTGGGCTCATTGTGAAGTTTAGATTTAACACATTTGGCTTTTGAAATCGGGAACCGAGCTCCAAGTGGTAAATAATTTTCCCAATCTAAAGCGAAAATTCCCTGAAACAACTCTTCAAAAGTCTTAGCTGGGAACGTTCCTACGATAATTTTGATACGATCTGCTGCCCGAAGCCAGAGGTTGGTTTCGATAATAGCTCTCACGTCTCCTTGAAAACGCACACGTCCATTTTCAACCTGACAATCGTAGCCCAGCTCTCTTACTTCTCGTCCTACAACAGCTTCAAGCCCTGCTGCCACAGTTGCAATTAAATTAAATTCTTTTTTCATGTTACAGTCTTGCAAGACCTTTCTATATGTCCACTTTAAAAAATGAGGTTGAGAAAATTTCTCAGCCCCAACCTATATGCAATTTTCTATAAGCCATGTTTTGTTCCAGAAGTGACTAGGACCACTTCCTTCGATAATCATCTGTCTACCACTAACAGCTCTAGCTGATAGCAGTCAGAATACTACGTTCGTTTCCGCGTACTCCATGCCCCGACCAAAATTTGGGTTGCTAGCTTGAGGGGTTTACCGCGTTCCACTCTCTCCGTTTCCAGAAAGACTCCGTCACTGTGGCACTTTCAAGCCTACTCTGACCTATCCAAGGACTTAGCCATTTCAACTGCCGTAACGATTTCTCGTCCCTAGGCTTATGGTTTCGCCTAGCACAAACACTACAGGCATCACAGCCTGTGCTAGCATGGACTTTCCTCATGAGAAGCAATTCTCCTCACGCGATTATCCAAAAATTGCATGTAACAAGACCTGAATTACAAATCAGTATTGTCTAAAATTTGTTTACCGAATACTTCTTTTTCAAGACGATTCAAGCGTTTCAAAATATCAAAATTCGTCATAGAAGATGAAGCAGCCACATCAATTGGATCTGGGTGACTAGGACTTGGAGCCGAGCTCACTTGCGGTTTACGAGTTAATTCTTCCTTCAAATCCGCAATCTCCTGACGAAGTGACTTGACCAAGGCAGCATAGGTTTCATAGTCCTTGATGACATCGTCTAAAAACTCATCAACTTCTACCTTACTATAGCCACGGACTTCACGCCCAAACTCTTGTTCAAAAATATCTTTTGCTGAAAAAATAATACTTGCCATGTCTCTCTCCATTCTCGATTGCTAGTATTATTATATAAAAAAAGGCAAACAAAAATCAAGGTCAAAGCTTCAATTTTCGGAAAAATTTTCAGCAAGTTCATTTAATTGATCAAATGTTAATCTCTTTATAAAATAGTCCTCTTGATTTTTCATCTTTTGGTAAAAATAAGCTAATTTCGTTTCATTTTCTTCATCATAAAAAAGATAGGAGCTATTCGTATTTTCCAGTAAAAACTGCTGATAATCTCTTAACTGCCCCTTGTGTTCATAGCGAGAATAAGCATATTTGACAAAGTCTACCTGCTTAAAACGGCTCAGTTTCATCTGATTGGCTTCATTCCAATTTTCCCCATGGGTTTCAAAAGCAAAAATGGTGGCCAACTGAAAACCATATTCGGTTTTCATCTCCTGCGCAACCTCTAGAACCCAATATTCAAAGCCTAAAGTCCCTGTAAATACAAGCCAAGACACCCCATCTGCTGCCATAGCCTCTAAATCTTTACGTATCGCTTTTTTAATCAATTTAAGACGAGGATCCTTGTCAGAAAACAAACCCAAATCAAAAGCAGAATAGCCTAAAACCAAAGCTGTAGCCATTTTTAACCCTTTCTGTGCAAATTTATGATATAATATGGTATATAAATGAAATTTAGGAGATTATAAAATGAAAAAAATATATATACTTGATTTTTTAAATTTAGCTATTTCCTTCCTAATTTGTAGATGGTTTTTTATGGAATACCTTTACTTCCAATTCATCTCTATCTTTAGTTTTCCTACCGGTGGCTCTGATTTCTGGAGACCTCTATTCATCATTCTAATTCTAACATTGTTTTTATTCACTTTCCTAAGATCTAGCTATACGCACAGACTTGATACTAGATTGATAAGAATATCTTATTTTCTTTACTGTTTAATTCTTGTTTATTCGCTACTTTTTAAAAATTTAGGTATTCAGGGAGTTAACTTTAATCTCGTTGAGTTTATCAAAGATTCACTTTTAATTGATTCAACAATTCCTCTTTTAAATATTGTAATTTTTATCCCAATAGGAGGATTATTTAAATTTAATTTTAAAACAGTCATGCGTTTTATCTTTTTCATAACAATAATAGAAACCTCACAATATGTATTTCATCTCGGATTCTTTGATATAGGAGATATATTTACAAACACAATAGGTTTTATAATTGGAAGCAATATCCATGATAGCAGATTAGGAAAAAAGATAATTCATTACATAAAATAAAACTACAAATCTTAGATATTCTATTTACATTCCTTTAAAATCAGAAAGAGCATCATTTTTTATAATATGTACTAATGATAGGCATTTGTTTAAAGTATATATTTAAATTCCGATGTTTATTACGCAAACTGTCAACAAAACATGTAAACTTTGATTTTAAAGAAGGCCAGGTGAAAACTCATAGTAAACAGAAAACAAAAGAACTAAGCACAGTTTGAATAGTATCCTTTTTCGAGGTTGTAGATAATACTGACAAAATCAGTAACAAATCTATGAAAATATCTACTACCTATATTGCTTTTTAATTTTATAAAAGCATCAATTTTAAGAGAAAACAAATATTTCAATAATAAACCGTATATGATCAAAGATTTTAAAATCGTGATAATATACGGTTTTCTGATTGTAAAGATTTTTTACCAAACTTATTTTTAATTGATAATAATTCACTTATTATTACCAAATTCTCTTTAAAAGTATGTTTTAAAATAACTTATATCTATTCAATCTTTATAATCCATCACAAAATACTTTTCTACATCAAAACTCACAAAGAAACTATAGTAAATTGAAATAAGATGAGGATAAATCATTTGAGGCATTCAAATTAATTTCTAACAATGCTTTAGAAATTATGTTGTACTATTCTAGTTTCATTTTACTATAAAAACCAATTGATATGATTAGTAAGGAAGAGTATTAAACTAAAAAATTATAAAATAGTTAATAAAAGACTTATCCAAATAAATACTCAATTAATAAGCCACACTACCTGAAATATTATATAAACCTCTATCCTCAGTATTGAAATATAATCCATAAGTACCTGAATTTAGATCAACACTAATTGTTCCACTAGTTTTTCCATAATAAACAGATGATGCATATATTTTACCACCAATCCATGAACGACTCACAACAGAAACTCTAAACCCTACGTTCCCACTCCCAGGTCTAGGAGTTTGGTTATGATTAACAGTATAGGTTCTTCTACGGTTAGTGTACCAAGCTTGTATTGAATATTTACCTCTTATTCCCTGTCCATTATAAGTAATCGCAGTTGCTGCATGCACTACATTTGCTATCAACAGAATCCATAAAAAGCCAATAGATAGTATCCGAATAATGTCTTTCATAGAGATTCCTTCAAAATATATAAGTATGGAGATAATTTCAATCCCAAGTTTAATCAGTCTGTAGTTAATTACTAGAAGAATGTTCCGAATCAATAAAACAATAAAGCTAAAATCAAGCCTATATAATTACGACTCTAGATTATATCTTGTTTGTAAAGCGCTTTCGACATCATTATATAACATTTATAAAATTAAATCAAATGATATTTATATTTTTTATACTACGTTGTGATTCGAATGTGATAATGTCTTTAGTAAATCGAACGTGAAAATATCCCATTTGGTAGAATAGTCATATGAAAAGGATCCAACTGAATATGAATGAAGCGAAAAAATATCTTGTGATAAAAGCTATAGTCATTTTTAACCCTTTCTGTGCAAATTTATGGTATAATAAAGTGATATTATTGCACCAATAAGGAGAATTATGGTCAACTATCCACATAAACTTTCATCACAAAAAAGACAAACATCTCTTTCTCAACCCAAAAATTTCGCAAATCGAGGAATGTCTTTTGAAAAGATGATCAATGCTACCAACGACTACTATTTGTCTCAGGGCTTGGCTGTTATACACAAGAAACCAACCCCTATTCAAATCGTACGAGTGGACTATCCACAACGAAGTCGTGCCAAGATTGTTGAAGCCTATTTTCGACAAGCTTCAACGACGGACTATTCTGGCGTTTATAATGGATATTACATCGACTTTGAAGCCAAGGAAACAAAACAAAAACGTGCGATTCCGATGAAAAATTTTCATCCACATCAGATTCAGCATATGGAACAAGTCCTTGCCCAACAAGGAATCTGCTTTGTCCTTCTTCACTTTTCTTCTCAGCAAGAAACCTACTTATTGCCGGCATTCGATTTGATTCGCTTCTATCATCAAGATAAGGGACAAAAATCAATGCCACTTGGATATATTCGAGAATATGGATATGAAATCAAGGCTAGTGCCTTCCCTCAAATTCCTTATCTCAATGTTATCAAAGAATATTTATTAGGTGGTAAAACAAGATGAACAAACCAACGATTCTGCGCCTAATCAAGTATCTGGGCATTAGCTTCTTAAGCTTGGTTATCGCAACCATCGTCTTAGGCGGAGGAGTTTTTTTCTACTACGTTAGCAAGGCTCCTACCCTATCCGAGAGTAAACTAGTTGCAACAACTTCTAGTAAAATCTACGACAATAAAAATCAACTCATTGCCGACTTGGGTTCTGAACGCCGCGTCAATGCCCAAGCTAATGATATTCCCACAGATTTGGTTAAGGCAATCGTTTCTATCGAAGACCATCGCTTCTTCGACCACAGGGGGATTGATACCATCCGTATCCTGGGAGCTTTCTTGCGCAATCTGCAAAGCAATTCCCTCCAAGGTGGATCAACTCTCACCCAACAGTTGATTAAGTTGACTTACTTTTCAACCTCGACTTCCGACCAGACTATTTCTCGTAAGGCTCAGGAAGCTTGGTTAGCGATTCAGTTAGAACAAAAAGCAACCAAGCAAGAAATCTTGACCTACTATATAAATAAGGTCTACATGTCTAATGGCAACTATGGAATGCAGACAGCCGCTCAAAACTACTATGGTAAAGACCTCAATAATTTAAGTTTACCTCAGTTAGCCTTGCTGGCTGGAATGCCTCAGGCACCAAACCAATATGACCCCTATTCACATCCAGAAGCAGCCCAAAACCGCCGAAACTTGGTCTTATCTGAAATGAAAAATCAAGGCTACATCTCTGCTGAACAGTATGAGAAAGCAGTCAACACACCAATTACTGATGGACTACAAAGTCTCAAATCAGCAAGTAATTACCCTGCTTACATGGATAATTACCTCAAGGAAGTCATCAATCAAGTTGAAGAAGAAACAGGCTATAACCTGCTCACAACTGGGATGGATGTCTACACAAATGTAGACCAAGAAGCTCAAAAACATCTGTGGGATATTTACAATACAGACGAATACGTTGCCTATCCAGACGATGAATTGCAAGTCGCTTCTACCATTGTCGATGTTTCTAACGGTAAAGTCATTGCCCAGCTAGGAGCACGACATCAGTCAAGTAATGTTTCCTTCGGAATTAACCAAGCAGTGGAAACAAACCGCGACTGGGGATCAACTATGAAACCGATCACAGACTATGCTCCTGCCTTGGAGTACGGTGTCTACGATTCAACTGCTACTATCGTTCACGATGAGCCCTATAACTATCCTGGGACAGATACCCCTGTCTATAACTGGGATAGGGGCTACTTTGGCAACATCACCTTGCAATACGCCCTGCAACAATCGCGAAACGTCCCAGCCGTGGAAACGCTAAACAAGGTCGGACTCAACCGCGCCAAGACTTTCCTAAATGGTCTCGGAATCGACTACCCAAGTCTTCACTACTCAAATGCCATTTCAAGTAACACAACCGAATCAGACAAAAAATATGGAGCAAGTAGTGAAAAGATGGCTGCTGCTTACGCTGCCTTTGCAAATGGTGGAACTTACTATAAGCCAATGTATATCCATAAAGTCGTCTTTAGTGATGGGAGTGAAAAAGAGCTCTCTAATGTCGGAACTCGTGCCATGAAGGAAACGACAGCCTATATGATGACCGACATGATGAAAACAGTCTTGACTTATGGAACTGGACGAAATGCCTATCTTGCTTGGCTCCCTCAGGCTGGTAAAACAGGAACCTCTAACTATACAGACGAGGAAATTGAAAACCACATCAAGACCTCTCAGTTTGTAGCACCTGATGAACTATTTGCTGGCTATACGCGTAAATATTCAATGGCTGTATGGACAGGCTATTCTAACCGTCTGACACCACTTGTAGGCAATGGCCTTACGGTCGCTGCCAAAGTTTACCGCTCTATGATGACCTACCTGTCTGAAGGAAGCAATCCAGAGGATTGGAATATACCAGATGGTATCTATCGAAATGGGCAGTTTGTTTTCCAAAATGGAGCAAGACCGACTTGGACTGAAACAACATCCCAATCATCTTCAACCGAAAACTCCTCAACAAGTACAGAAGGCTCTACTAGCCTAGCACCAACTACAAGTCCTGATGCTAGTAATAATAGTCAAAATCAAGCACCAGCCACAAGTCCTGATGCTAGTACCAATGGTCAAAACCAAGCACCAAATACACCCGGAGCCAATCAAACTCCAGCTCCACAGACCCCTCAACAACAACCACAACAGTAAACGAAAAATCCTGAGAACTCTAAACTCAGGATTTTGTCATTTTCAAAATGAAATACAGAGGTCAAGTACATTTTCCCATAATAAAACGCATACGACCAAGGATTTTCTGTACTGACCCCAAAAGTTAGACAATTAATTTATCCAAAGGATTTAGTTCTGTATTGTACAGGACTGAGTCCTTTTAGTTTTACCTTAATTCGTTTATTGTTGTAGTAATCAATATAGTCTATAATGGCTTGTTCCAATTGCTTAAGCGACTGAAATGACTTCTCATAACCATAAAACATCTCCGATTTCAGAATGCCAAAGAAGGACTCCATCATGCCGTTGTCTGGGCTGTTGCCCTTGCGTGACATGGATGCTTGAATTCCCTTACTCTCTAGGAACCGATGATAAGAATCGTGTTGATATTGCCAGCCTTGGTCACTATGGAGAATCGTATTCTCATAGCGCTTCTCTTTGAATGCCTGTTCCAACATTGTTTGTACTTGTTCTAAGTTGGGTGAAGTTGAAAGATTATAGGCGATAATTTCACTATTAAAGCCATCTAAAACTGGTGATAAGTAAAGCTTTTGAGTACTTGCTGGAATGGCAAATTCTGTCACATCTGTGTAGCACTTTTCCATTGTTTTAGAGCCTTCAAATTGACGTTGAATGAGATTCTCTGCTTTCTTACCAACGTCTCCTTTATGAGAAGAATATTTTCGTTTCTGTCGCATTTTAGCTTGTAAATTGAGTACTTTCATCAAGCCTTGAACTCTTTTATGATTTACTAGATAACCACGATTTCTTAGTTCTAAATAAATCCGACGATAAGCATAATTTCCCTTGTGTTCGATAAAGATGGATTGAATTTCAGCTTTAAGCTCTTGGTCCTTATCTGGTTTATCTAGCTGTTTCAAGTGATAGTAGTAGGTCGAACGAGCTAGTTTAATGGCTTTTAAAAGAAGATCTAACGAAAACTCAGTCATTAATTCTTGAACAATTTCTGTCTTTCTTCTTTCTCTTTTTCCTCCTTCAATCGGAGTTCTCTTAACTTTTTTAGGATAGCATTCTCCGCTCTCAGGTACTCATTTTCTGCTTGAAGACGTTCTAATTCTGTCCTCTCTTCAGGTCTCTTTTTTGGCTTACGTCCCATTTTAGGTACTCTCCCTCTTGTTTTCTCAACAATAGTATACCCGTTTTTCTTGTATTGTGCTAGCCAATTAAGAAGTATCGTACGACTTGGGAGGCCGTATTCAAGAGAAACTCTATCTTTAGTCCAGCCTTCATGTATGACTTTATTAATCATTTCTTGCTTTAAATCAGGAGAATAGTAACGATTTTTTCCTTTTTTGACGAACTCTATTCCGTAACGATCAATCAATTTAATCATGTACCTAATATTAGAATTGTTTATCCCAAATTTATTTGAAAGCTTCTCTAAGCTATATCCTTGTTTTCTAAGTTCATAGATCTGAACTTTATCATCATAAGTTAATTTCATAATAAAAA
>NZ_VMLM01000009.1:0-3553 GCF_013276695.1 Streptococcus sp. 4155 | reverse complement strand
GCTGGTTCCGCTGGTTGAGCTGGTTCCGCTGGCTGTTCAGATGGTTCCTGATCAGCTTTTTCTGCTTTTTCAAGCTCTTCAACTTTTGCTTTTGCTTTTTCAGCCTCAGCTTTAGCCTTCTCTAGTTCAGCTTCAGCAGCTGTTTGAGCTTGTTCAGCTTCAGCTTTTGAATTTTCAGCTGCTCTTGCTTCATTATTTTCTTTTTCAGCCTTAGCAGTCGCATCATCAGCTGTTTTCTTAGATTCTGCTGCTTTTTGCTCTAACTCCGCAATTCTAGTATCTGCCTCTTCTTGGGGTTGAGCCGGAGTTTCTTCTTCCGTTTTAGCTGGTTCCTTCGCTTTTGCTTCCTTTACTTCTTCAAGGGTCTTATTGAAGTCATCAACACGAGAATTAATATCTTCTGCGTAAGATCCAACAAGGGCATCCGCCTGGTTAAATTCAGCTTCTGCTGCTGCACGAGCTGCTTCCGCTTCTTTGAGTTTTCTTTTTTGTTCCTCCAGAGCTTTAGCTTTTTGCTCAAGGTCGGCTTTGGCCTTATTAGCTTGCTTGGTTAGAGAGGCAATTTCATCTCCCAATTGATCCGCCTTGTCTTGCAGTTTTTCTGACTCTGGACGTTCCTTGTCTGCTTTTGTGGCTTCCTCAATTTTCTTTTTCAATTCTTCAGGAAGTGTGCTAATACTACCAACTGTATTGTTACTGTTCTCAGAGACAGAGCTCTCCTCCTCTGTTGGCAACTCATTCACAACCTCACTAACTTTGAGGACACCACTTTCAATTGCGTCTAGTAAATCTTCCTTACCGATTGCCGCTTTAACTGCTTGAATAGCCGCTGCTTTGTCCTTAATCTTATCATCTGCATTAATCTTAGCTTCGGCATCCTTTTCAAGTTCTGTCAAGGCTGCTTCAAGCTCAGCTTTGGCTTGATCTTCTTTTTTCTCTTCTGAACTCTTCTTTTCTTCTATCTCGTCAAGAGTCTTGTTGAATTCCTCGGTACGATCTTTAATGTCTTCTGCATAAGATTTCAGAACTTCATAACGCTCTTCAAATTCAGCCTGCTCTTTTTTATATTCTTCTGATTCTTTGTCTTTGCTTCTAAGTTCTTCAGCTTTTTTATCAAGCTCAGCTTTGAGTTTATTAGCTTGCTTGGTTAGAGAATCAATCTCATCTTCCAATTGATACGCCTTATCTTGCAGTTTTTCTGAATCTGGACGGTTCTTGTCTGCTTCTCCGGCTGCATTAATTTTTGTTTTTATTTCATCTGGAAGTTCCTTCATTTCACTGTACAGTTGACCGGTAGTAGTTGAAGTACTTTCATCTCCTGTTGGCAAGTCTTGCAAAACTTGACTAGCCTTAATCGCACCACTTTCAATCGCTTTTAGTAAATCTTCCTTACCGATTGCCTCTTTTGCTTTTTTAATAGCTGCTGCTTTGTCCTTAATTTTGTCGTTAGCATTAATTTTATCTTCTGCAGCCTTCTCAAATTGCGTCAAAACATCTTCAAGGTCATATTTCGCTTTCGCTTCTGGGTCTTTGTCTCTCGCTTCCTTTGCTTTTTTGAGAGTGTCATTGAAGTCGTCAACACGAGCATCAATATCTTCCTTATAAGACTCAGCCAGTGCTAAAGCCTTTTCAAATTCAGCTTGTGCAGCTTCATGAGCTGCTTTCGCTTCTTCTAGTTTTTTCTCTTCTTCTACCAGAGTTGCAGCTTTTTTCTCAGCTTCGGCTTTGGCCTTATTAGCTTGCTTGGTTAGAGAGTCAATTTCATCCCCCAATTGATCCGCCTTATCTTGCAGTTTTTCGGATTGTGGACGTTTGGCATCAGCCTCCTGGGCTTTTTTGATTTTAGCTTTTATCTCTTCAGGAAGAGAAGAGTCTTTGCTAGTAATAACTGGATTTTCATCTTCCTTTGTTGGCAATTCCTTCACAACATCACTAGCCTTGATTTGACCATTTTCAATCGCTTTCAGTAAATCTTCTTTACCGATTCTCTCTTTTGCTTTTTTAATAGCTGCTGCTTTGTCCTTAATCTCATCGTTAGCATTAATTTTATCTTCTGCAGCCTTTTCAAGTTCTGTCAACGCCTTCATCACTGCTTCTTTAGCTTCAGCTTCTTCCTTTTTAGCAGCAGCTAGCTCAGCATCAGCAGCCTGTTTAGCTTTTTCAGCTTTTGCTTTTGCCTCATCTGCAACTTTAGCCTCATCTGCTTCGGATTTCGCTTTCTTAGCAGCTTCTTCAGCTTTGGCTTTCGCTTCCTCTACTTTTTTCTGTAGTTCAGCAACTTTAGCTTCAGCTTCTTTTCTAGCTTCTTCCGCTTTTTCAAAATCCTTTTTAGATTTTTCGGATGCTTTGCTAGTGTTAGTAGTATTTGATTCATCAGCTTTTACAGCCAATTGCTGAACGCTAGTAAGACTAGCCCCTAAAACTACCGCACTGGCTAGGCTAGCAAAAATCATCTTTTTCTTCCCCATTTAGGTCACCTCTTTATTATTATTTTTAATCACCTGAATCACCATCATTATACTCTTCTACAACATATATGTCAAGTATTTTCCCAATGTTTACCCAATATTTATCTAAAATTATGATTCGGACAACTCCCCCTAGTCTGGTCAAAGTGGAAATTGGTTTAAAACAGATTTTTATGGTGGAATTTAGTGTGAGACGTTTGAGTTAGAAATGAGTTCTACTATGACAAAACATAAATACCTGACCCTTTCAGACCCTCATGAATTCTCTAGGCTGGAGATTTTGGCTCTATAATATTTGTAGTAGGAAAATCCCCTATGGATATTATGGAGCCTATTTTGTTGTAGAAAAAAGTCCCGTATCATCTATAATGAAAAGCAACCAAACCATAGTTTAATCTGAAGGTACCCAATTATCGCCAAGAAGAAGATTGGGCTAGGATGGGTTTACCAATCACACGTAAGGAAATTTCTAATTGGCATATCAAGACGAGTCAATACTATTTAGAGTCCCTTTATAACATTTTACGAGAAAAGTTGTTAGAACAAGCTCTTCTTCATGCGGATGAAACCTCTTATCGGGTCTTAGAAAGTGATAGCCATCTGACCTACTATTGGACTTTTTTGTCAGGAAAATCAGAGAAACAAGGGATTAGGCTTTACCACCATGATCAGTGTCGAAGTGGTTCAGCAGTACAAGAATTCCTAGGAGATTATTCTGGCTATGTGCATTGTGACATGTTGCGGCAGTAACTTAGGACTTTAGTCCTCTAGTTCTGCCTATGCGATAGCAGTCCAAGGTTTAGGAGAAAGGCGATGCTAAGCTTGGTAAACTGCGAACCGCTAGAAGCTTATCGTCAACTGGAAGAAGCTGAACTTGTTGGATGTTGGGCGCATGTGAGAAGGAAGTTTTTTGAATCCACCCCCAAACTAGCAGGCTCTCGTAAACAAAGAGGTTTTAGAGGCTTATTTACCATGGAATAAAGTTGTACAAGAAAAGTGCAAATAAGAAATCTCCAGATTAGGAACTATCCGTGAGTTCTCTAGTCTGGAGATTTTTCAATATACTTCGTAAGCGCGTCATAACA
>NZ_VMLM01000089.1:0-3783 GCF_013276695.1 Streptococcus sp. 4155 | reverse complement strand
AACTGGCTTGAAGCCATAACAAAATTCCCCTTGTAATTTCTTACAAGGGGAATTATCTAAGAAAACTAAATATTAGTCATAGTCATAGTAAAATGCTACTTGTTCCCCAAATTTAGTCCAAATCCAAGCCTCTGAAGTTTTCCCTGCAGGTGCTGATCCTTTATCTGAATGACTATCCCATTTACTTACAAGAGAAGAATAATGATATTTTTTACCATGATAGTAATTTGAAAAAGCCCAACCACCTCCTGAACCTTCTCCATACGTCCATACTCCTCCATCTGGATATTGTACAGCAGCTGATGCAGCTTCCAATAATGTAAAACTTGAAATAAGAGCTAGAGCAAGTAATCTATGTTTTTTCGTTTTCATTTTATTTTTCCTTTCAAAAAAGCACACCCTGAGCAACAATGCAACAAAATAAATCCTATTCTCTCTTTTTTGAAACCGATTTCTTATATAATAAGAATAGCATTTTTATTATTTGTTGTCAAGGAAAAAATCGAATTTTTTAGATATTTTACTATATCACCTATATGAATAATGTTTTTATGTTACCTATATGAATAATATTATATAGTAGTTTTATTTCAAAATAATATGCAACCAGTACTAACCAAATATAAAATAGATGTCATTGACAAATTTTATTCAAGTTTTTCCCATTCATATTATCCAAGCAAAAGAGATGATGTTATAGTAAAAAAACAATTCAAACTATTGTAAAATTCCTACCAAAAAAGAGAGCCAAAACTCTCTTTTTTATCTTCTTTTACTTTTTTTGACTGGCATGAGTGTGATGTCTCTCACACTAAAGTAAGCTAGGATTAACATGGCTATTGCTAGGAACATTTCTGTTGGTAATTGAAAAATTTTCAGAAAAGATAGAGCCAACAAAACCAAAAGTGCCACTAAAATACATACCATAGCGACGATATTGACTGTCCCTTTAATACTTTCTGGTGTCGCAAATACATAGAGTAGGAGCAGTAAAATCCCTAGGACTAAATAGACCATCTTTCTCTCTTTCTAGCTCTTATTCAGCTGATTTTTTCTTCTTGTTAGCTTTCTCACGCTCTGCCTTGTTAAGGATTTGTTTACGCAAACGGATAGACTCAGGCGTTACTTCCATGTACTCATCGTCGTTCAAGAACTCAAGAGACTCTTCAAGTGTCAAGATACGAGGAGTCTTGATAACAGCTGTTTGGTCCTTAGTAGCTGAACGAACGTTGGTCATTTGCTTCGCCTTAGTGATGTTAACTGTCAAGTCGTTTTCACGAGAGTTTTCACCGATGATCATTCCTTCGTAAACTTCAGTACCTGGGTTGACAAAGATAGTACCGCGTTCTTCGATAGACATGATAGAGTAAGTTGTAGCCTTACCAGCATCGATAGAAACAAGGGCACCACGGTGACGACCACCAATTTCACCTGGAATCAATGGCAAGTATTGGTCAAAGGTATGGTTCATGATACCGTAACCACGAGTCATTGACAAGAACTCAGTTGAGTATCCAATCAAACCACGCGCTGGAACAAGGAAGACCAAACGAGTTTGACCATTACCAGTTGAAATCATATCCAACATTTCACCCTTACGTTCAGAAAGGCTTTGGATAACAGATCCTTGGTATTCTTCTGGAGTGTCGATTTGTACACGCTCAAATGGCTCACATTTAACACCGTCGATTTCTTTTACGATAACTTCTGGACGAGATACTTGAAGTTCATATCCCTCACGACGCATTGTTTCGATAAGGATTGACAAGTGCAATTCTCCACGTCCTGAAACAGTCCATTTATCTGGTGAATCAGTTGGGTCAACACGAAGGGAAACGTCTGTTTGCAATTCTGCCTGCAAGCGTTCTTCCACCTTACGAGAAGTTACCCATTTACCTTCTTTACCAGCAAATGGTGAGTTGTTGACCAAGAAAGTCATTTGAAGAGTTGGCTCATCGATGTGTAGAATTGGAAGAGCTTCAACTGCGTCTGTAGGAGTAATGGTTTCACCGACAAAGATGTCTTCCATACCTGAAACGGCAATCAAGTCACCTGCTTTTGCTTCTTGGATTTCACGACGTTCCAAACCAAAGAAACCGAAGAGTTTTGTAACACGGAAGTTTTTAGTTGTGCCGTCAAGTTTAGAAAGGGTAACTTGGTCCCCAACCTTAACTGTACCACGGAAGACACGACCGATACCGATACGTCCAACGAAGTCATTGTAGTCCAAAAGTGACACTTGGAACTGCAAAGGCTCATCTGAGTTATCTACTGGAGCTGGGATATGGTCGATAATCGTGTCAAAGATTGGTGCCATAGTCGCTTCTTGGTCAGCTGGATCATCTGACAATGAAGAAGTTCCGTTGATCGCTGAAGCATAGACCACTGGGAAGTCAAGCTGGTCGTCATCTGCACCAAGCTCGATGAACAGTTCCAAGACTTCGTCCACTACTTCTGCTGGACGAGCTGATGGTTTATCGATTTTATTGACAACCACGATTGGGACAAGGTCTTGTTCCAAAGCTTTTTTCAATACGAAACGAGTTTGTGGCATGGTTCCTTCGTAGGCATCTACGACCAAGACAACACCGTCAACCATTTTCATGATACGCTCAACTTCTCCACCGAAGTCCGCGTGTCCTGGTGTGTCCATGATGTTGATACGAGTTCCGTTGTAAGCAACAGCCGTATTTTTAGCAAGGATGGTAATTCCACGCTCTTTTTCGATATCGTTTGAGTCCATAGCACGCTCAGCCAATTCAGTACGTGCATCAAGCGTTTCTGATTGTTTCAATAATTCGTCAACGAGGGTTGTTTTACCGTGGTCAACGTGGGCGATAATCGCAATGTTACGGATATCTTCTCTTAATTTTGTCATGATTTCCTCTATAATATTCAAAATTTATTTTCTAACTGAACGATTATACCATAATTTCAGGTAAATAACATAACTCAAGCAAGTGTAAATGTTTTCACTCCGCTTTTCTTTTCACGTCAAGCCTTTTCAAAGCAAGCGACTTATGATAAGATAGGCACAGTATGCGTTTAGATAATTTATTAGCCCAAGAAAAAGTTAGCCGAAAGGCCATGAAGCAAGCCTTACTCAAAGGGGATATTCTCGTCGATGGTTGCCCAGCCCGCTCCCTAGCCCAAAATATCGATACAGGACTACAGGAACTCCTTTTTCAGGACCGAATCATTCAAGGCTATGAGCACACCTATCTGATGCTTCATAAGCCTGTTGGTGTCGTGACAGCCAATAAAGACAGGGAACTTCCAACCGTCATGGACCTCCTTCCGCCTGACATCCAGTCTGATAAGCTCTATGCCGTCGGCCGACTGGACCGAGATACAACGGGACTCCTCCTCTTGACCGATAACGGTCCCTTAGGCTTTCAGCTCCTCCATCCCCAATATCATGTCGATAAAACTTATCAAGTTAAAGTTAATGGACTTCTGACACCTGACCATATCCAAGCCTTTCAAAAAGGAATTGTCTTTTTAGATGGCACTGTCTGTAAACCCGCAAAACTAGAGATTCTATCTGCAAGTCCCTCCCTCAGTCAAGCCTCTATCACCATTTCAGAAGGAAAATTTCATCAAATCAAGAAAATGTTCCTCTCGGTTGGTGTTAAGGTGACTAGTCTCAAGAGAATCCAATTTGGGGACTTTACATTGAACCCAGATTTAGCAGAAGGTAACTACCTCCCTTTGAACCAAAAAGAGTTACAAATCATTAAAAACTATTTAGAGATGAGTCGATAAAGTCATAACCACCCGTGA
>NZ_VMLM01000088.1:0-17317 GCF_013276695.1 Streptococcus sp. 4155 | reverse complement strand
GAGGATATATCTTCATGAGCCCTTGATAAGCACTGTCAGCCAAGATTTTACCAGCTTGTCCGATATTTCTGCGATTCATTTTGAACAACTTCATATCATGACAATAGTTCACAGCGAGCTCCAAAGAAACAATTCTCCCTTGACTTGTGACAATCGCCTGAGCCTTCATAGCGTGGCATTTCTTTTTACCAGAATCATTCGCTAATTGTTTTTTTAGGGCGATTGATTTTTACTTCCGTCGCATCAATCATTACCGTGTCCTCAGAACTGAGAGGAGGTCTTGAAATCGTAAAACCACTTTGAACAAGAGTTACTTCAACCCATTGACTCCGACGGATTAAGTTGCTTTCGTGAATACCAAAATCAGCCGCAATTTCTTCATAAGTTCGATATTCTCGCACATATTGAAGTCGCCATAAGAAGGTATTCTAGGCTTAGTTTAGGTTTTCGTCCCCCTTTTGCGTGTTTACCTTGATAAGCTGTTTTTAATACAGCTAACATCTCTTCAAAAGTCGTGCGCTGAACACCAACAAGACGCTTGAATCGTGCATCAGTTAGTTGTTTACTTGCTTCATAATTCATAGAACTACTATACCATGTTTTGTTTCGCAGGAAGTCTAATAAATAAAAACTCTTTAAAATTTTGTTGGGAAAATGGGAAAAGATATAAATGGAAACTTAGTATAACACTTGGAAAACTCTGTAAAAATAGTAAGTCAATTCATGCTTCGTTTTTTCTCTAGGGAAGTTGGGCGGCTATATTTCTATGACCATTTGTCGTAATAAACATCCCTACCAAGGGTCAATAGAAATAAATTCAACGAAACTTTTGCTGTCAGATTTAGATGCCCAACTTGTCATTTATACTCTTTCATATAGGACTTTCTATAAGGATGGAAAAAAGAAGGGAAATTTGGTAAGATAGGAATATGGATTTTGAAAAAATTGAACAAGCTTATACCTATTTACTAGAGAATGTCCAAGTCATCCAAAATGATTTGACGACCAACTTTTATGACGCCTTGGTGGAGCAAAATAGCATCTATCTGGACGGTGAAACTGAGCTAAATCAGGTCAAAGACAACAATCAGGTTCTTAAACGTTTATCGCTTCGCAAAGAAGAATGGCTCAAGACCTACCAATTTCTCTTGATGAAGGCTGGGCAGACAGAGCCTCTACAGGCCAATCACCAGTTTACACCGGATGCTATTGCCTTGCTTTTGGTGTTTATTGTGGAAGAGTTGTTTACAGAGGAAGAAATCACTATCCTCGAAATGGGTTCTGGCATGGGAATTCTGGGCGCTACTTTCTTGACCTCGCTTGATAAAAAGGTGGATTACTTGGGAATGGAAGTGGATGATTTGCTGATTGATTTGGCAGCTAGCATGGCAGACGTGATCGGATTGCAGGCTGGCTTTGTCCAAGGAGATGCCGTTCGTCCACAAATGCTCAAAGAAAGCGATGTGGTCATCAGCGACTTGCCGGTCGGCTATTATCCTGATGATGCCGTTGCGTCGCGTCATCAAGTTGCTTCTAGCCAAGAATATACTTACGCCCATCACTTGCTCATGGAACAAGGGCTTAAGTATCTCAAGTTAGACGGATACGCTATTTTTCTAGCTCCGAGTGATTTGTTGACCAGCCCTCAAAGTGATTTGTTAAAAGGGTGGCTGAAAGAAGAGGCGAGTCTGGTTGCTATGATTAGTCTGCCTGAAAATCTCTTTGCCAATGTCAACCAATCTAAGGCTATTTTTATCTTACAGAAGAAAAATGAAATAGCAGTAGAGCCTTTTGTGTATCCACTTGCTAGCTTGCAAGATGCAAGCATTTTAATGAAATTCAAAGAAAATTTTCAAAATTGGAGCAAAGGTACTGAAATATAAAATAGATTTTGTTATAATAGTTGAAAACGCTTAAAAGAGGTAATTGATAATGACAAAAACAATCGCAATAAATGCAGGAAGTTCAAGTTTAAAATGGCAATTATACTTAATGCCAGAAGAAAAAGTATTGGCGAAAGGCTTGATTGAACGTATCGGTTTGAAAGATTCAATTTCAACTGTAAAATTTGATGGCCGTTCTGAACAACAAATTTTAGATATCGAAAATCACACACAAGCTGTTAAAATCTTATTGGATGACTTGATTCGTTTCGATATTATCAAGGCTTATGATGAGATTACAGGTGTTGGACACCGTGTTGTTGCGGGTGGAGAATATTTCAAAGAATCAACAGTTGTTGAGGGGGATGTTTTAGAAAAAGTTGAAGAGTTGAGTTTGTTGGCTCCTCTCCACAATCCAGCCAATGCAGCAGGTGTTCGTGCCTTCAAGGAATTGTTGCCAGACATTACCAGTGTAGTTGTTTTTGATACTTCCTTCCACGCAACTATGCCAGAGAAAGCTTATCGCTACCCTCTACCAACAAAATATTACACAGAAAACAAGGTTCGTAAATACGGTGCTCATGGTACAAGTCACCAGTTTGTAGCAGGAGAAGCTGCAAAACTCTTGGGACGTCCATTAGAAGACTTGAAGTTGATTACCTGTCATATTGGTAACGGAGGCTCAATTACAGCTGTGAAAGCCGGCAAATCTGTTGACACTTCTATGGGCTTCACTCCTCTGGGTGGTATTATGATGGGAACGCGTACAGGGGACATTGATCCAGCTATCATTCCTTATTTAATGCAATATACAGAGGATTTTAATACACCAGAAGATATCAGTAGTGTTCTTAATCGTGAATCGGGTCTTTTGGGAGTTTCTGCTAATTCTAGCGATATGCGTGACATAGAAGCTGCTGTAGCAGAAGGGAATCACGACGCTAGCTTGGCTTATGAAATGTATGTTGACCGTATTCAAAAACATATCGGTCAGTACCTTGCAGTGCTAAATGGAGCAGATGCCATTGTTTTCACAGCAGGTGTCGGTGAAAATGCAGAGAATTTCCGTCGTGATGTAATCTCAGGGATTTCGTGGTTTGGTTGTGATGTTGATGATGAAAAGAATGTCTTTGGCGTTACAGGAGACATCTCAACAGAGGCAGCTAAAATCCGTGTCTTGGTTATTCCAACAGATGAAGAATTAGTCATTGCCCGTGACGTTGAACGCTTGAAAAAATAAGTGAAACTAAAAAAATATTCAATACAAGGAGTTGGGAAAGTTATTTTTCCAGCTTCTTTTTCTGATGAAATTGTCCAAAACCTTGCTATGATTGGCTTTTTTGAAAAATATGGTATAATAGTAGTAATTTAATAGATGGAGTTGAGTTTTGAAGAAAAACTTTCGTGTAAAAAGAGAGAAAGATTTTAAGGCGATTTTCAAGGAGGGGACAAGTTTTGCCAATCGCAAATTTGTCGTCTACCAACTAGAAAACCAGAAAAATCATTTTCGAGTAGGTCTATCAGTTAGCAAAAAGCTGGGGAATGCGGTCACTAGAAATCAAATCAAGAGACGAATCCGACATATTATCCAGAATGCAAAAGGGAGTCTGGTAGAAGATGTCGACTTTGTTGTCATTGCTCGAAAAGGGGTTGAAACCTTGGGATACGCAGAGATGGAGAAAAATCTACTCCACGTATTAAAATTATCAAAGATTTACCAGGAAGGAAATGGGAGTGAAAAAGAAACTAAAGTTGACTAGTTTGCTAGGACTGTCTCTATTGATCATGACAGCCTGTGCGACTAATGGGGTAACTAGCGATATTACAGCCGATTCGGCTGTTTTTTGGAGTAAATTGGTTTACTTCTTTGCGGAAATCATTCGCTTTTTATCGTTTGATATTAGTATCGGAGTGGGGATTATTCTCTTTACGGTCTTGATTCGTACAGTCCTCTTGCCAGTCTTTCAGGTGCAAATGGTGGCTTCTAGGAAAATGCAGGAAGCTCAGCCACGCATTAAGGCGCTTCGAGAACAATATCCAGGTCGAGATATGGAAAGCAGAACCAAACTAGAGCAGGAAATGCGTAAAGTATTTAAAGAAATGGGTGTCAGACAGTCAGACTCTCTTTGGCCGATTTTGATTCAGATGCCGGTTATTTTGGCCCTGTTCCAAGCCCTATCAAGAGTTGACTTTTTAAAGACAGGTCATTTCTTATGGATTAACCTTGGTAGTGTGGATACAACCCTTGTTCTTCCGATTTTAGCAGCAGTATTCACCTTTTTAAGTACTTGGTTGTCCAACAAAGCTTTGTCTGAGCGAAATGGCGCTACGACTGCGATGATGTATGGGATTCCAGTCTTGATTTTTATCTTTGCAGTTTATGCGCCAGGTGGAGTCGCCCTATACTGGACAGTGTCTAATGCTTATCAAGTCTTGCAAACCTATTTCTTGAACAATCCATTCAAGATTATCGCAGAGCGCGAGGCTGTAGTACAGGCACAGAAAGATTTGGAAAATAGAAAAAGAAAAGCCAAGAAAAAGGCTCAGAAAACGAAATAATAAGGAGGAATCTGGTAATGGTAGTATTTACAGGTTCAACTGTTGAAGAAGCAATCCAAAAAGGATTGAAAGAATTAGATATTCCAAGGAAGAAGGCACATATTAAAGTCATTTCTAGGGAGAAAAAAGGCTTTCTTGGTTTATTTGGTAAAAAACCAGCCCAAGTGCATATTGAAGCGATTAGTGAAACGACTGTTGTCAAAGCAAATCAACAAGCTGTAAAGGGAGTTCCAAAACAAATCAATGATTTGAATGAGCCTGTTAAAACAGTTAGTGAAGCGACCGTTGATTTGGGTCATGTTGTAGAGGCAATTAAAAAGATTGAGGAAGAAGGCCAAGGTATTTCTGATGAAGTCAAGGCTGAAATCTTAAAACATGAAAGACATGCCAGCACTATCTTAGAAGAAACTGGTCACATTGAGATTTTAAATGAACTTCAAATCGAGGAAGCGATGAGGGAAGATGAGGGCGCTGATGACCTTGAAACTGAGCAAGACCAGACTGAAAATCAAGACCTGACAGAGATGGGCTTGAAAGTTGGACCAAGCTTTGATATTGAACAAGTAGCTACGGAAGTAACGACTTATGTTCAAACAATTATTGATTATATGGACGTTGAGGCGACGATTTCAAATGACTATAACCGTCGTAGCATCAATCTACAAATTAACACCAACGAACCAGGTCGTATTATCGGTTACCATGGTAAAGTCTTGAAGTCCTTGCAACTGTTGGCTCAAAATTATCTTTATAATAGCTATTCAAGAACCTTCTATATTACAATCAATGTCAATGATTATGTTGAACACCGTGCAGAAGTCTTGCAGACCTATGCGCAAAAATTGGCGACTCGTGTTTTAGAAGAAGGCCGCAGTCATCAAACAGATCCCATGTCAAATAGCGAACGCAAGATTATCCACCGTATTATTTCACGTATGGATGGCGTGACTAGTTACTCTGAGGGTGACGAGCCCAATCGCTATGTCGTTGTAGATACAGAATAAGTAAAATCAGGTTTATCCTGATTTTTTGCTAGCTAGAGGAGATGAAACGGATGCTGAATAAGATAAGAGATTATTTAGACTTTGCTGGTTTGCAGTACCGTAATCCTGATAAAGCGGGAGCAGAGCGAGAGAAGATGCTGGAATTGCGCTATAAAGGCCAAGAGGCACGAAAGGCTTTTACAGAACTGGCCAAAGCCTTTCAAGCAAGCCATCCAGAATGGCAACTCCAACAGACTAGTCAGTGGATGAATCAGGCCCAGCGTTTGAGACCACATTTTTGGGTTTATCTACAGAGAGACGGACAAGTGACAGAACCTATGATGGCCTTACGTTTGTATGGGACATCTACTGACTTTGGAATTTCTTTGGAAGTCAGTTTCATCGAGCGTAAGAAGGATGAGCAAACACTGGGCAAGCAGGCCAAAGTTTTAGACATTCCAACCGTTAAAGGGATTTATTATCTAGCCTACTCTGATGGTCAAAGTCAACGGTGGGAGGCGAACGAAGAAAATCGTCGCACTTTAGTCGAGAAGATAGGCAGCCAAGAAGTCCGTAAAGTTTTAGTGAAGGCAGACGTTCCTGTGACAGAAAATTCGTCTGAAGAAGAAATCGTAGAAGGCTTATTGAAGTCTTATTCTAAAATTCTTCCCTATTATCTAGCTACGAGAAAATAAGATAATTTGTAAAACATCATAAATCATACAGTCCAAGAGTGAACAGTCCGCTGTGTAATTCTTGGTCTTTTTGTTTGCGCTTTCGCATTATATAATAAACTTACAAAAACAATTCAAAAGGAGAACAATTATGGAAGTCGTTTCAAGTGTTCTAAATTGGTTTTCTAGCAATATTTTGCAGAATCCCGCATTTTTCGTAGGTTTATTGGTGTTGATAGGATACGCACTTTTGAAAAAACCTGCCCATGACGTTTTCTCAGGGTTTGTTAAAGCAACAGTAGGGTATATGTTGCTTAACGTGGGTGCTGGTGGTTTGGTTACAACCTTCCGTCCAATCTTAGCAGCCCTTAACTACAAATTCCAAATTGGTGCAGCGGTTATCGACCCTTACTTTGGACTTGCTGCAGCAAACAACAAAATTGCAGCAGAGTTTCCAGATTTTGTTGGAACTGCAACTACAGCTCTATTGATTGGTTTCGGAATAAATATCTTGCTCGTAGCTCTTCGAAAGATTACGAAGGTAAGAACCCTCTTTATTACTGGTCACATCATGGTACAACAAGCTGCAACAGTATCTCTTATGGTTCTATTCTTAGTACCACAATTGCGCAATGCTTACGGTACAGCAGCGATTGGTATCATCTGTGGACTTTACTGGGCAGTTAGTTCAAATATGACTGTTGAGGCAACTCAACGCTTGACTGGTGGTGGCGGATTTGCGATTGGTCACCAACAGCAATTTGCAATCTGGTTTGTAGATAAAGTAGCAGGACGCTTTGGTAAGAAAGAAGAAAGTTTAGACAATCTTAAATTACCTAAGTTCCTCTCAATCTTCCACGATACAGTTGTTGCATCTGCTACCTTGATGCTCGTATTCTTCGGAGCCATTCTTTTAATCTTGGGTCCAGACATTATGTCTAATAAAGAAGTCATCACTTCAGGAACTCTATTCAATCCTGCTAAACAAGATTTCTTTATGTACATTATCCAAACAGCCTTTACCTTCTCAGTTTACTTGTTCGTTTTGATGCAAGGTGTCCGAATGTTCGTATCTGAGTTGACAAACGCCTTCCAAGGTATTTCAAACAAATTGTTGCCAGGTTCATTCCCAGCGGTTGACGTTGCAGCTTCTTATGGATTTGGTTCTCCAAATGCTGTCTTGTCAGGATTTACCTTTGGTTTGATTGGTCAATTGATTACAATTGTCTTGCTCATCG
The DNA here is from genome assembly GCF_013276695.1 of Streptococcus sp. 4155. Lineage (NCBI taxonomy): Bacteria > Bacillati > Bacillota > Bacilli > Lactobacillales > Streptococcaceae > Streptococcus > Streptococcus sp. 4155. Next base: position 9,980 of record NZ_VMLM01000088.1, on the reverse strand, counting down.
TCTTTAAAAATCCGATTCTTATTATTACAGGATTTGTACCAGTGTTCTTTGACAATGCAGCCATTGCGGTCTACGCTGATAAACGCGGCGGATGGAAAGCGGCTGTTATCCTTTCCTTTATATCAGGCGTCCTTCAAGTTGCTCTAGGAGCTCTTTGTGTGGCCCTTCTCGATTTGGCATCTTATGGTGGCTACCATGGAAATATCGACTTTGAATTCCCATGGCTTGGATTTGGATATATCTTCAAATACCTTGCTATTGTTGGTTATGTACTTGTGTGTCTCTTCTTGCTTGTTATTCCTCAACTTCAATTTGCCAAAGCAAAAGATAAAGAGAAATATTACAACGGTGAAGTTCAAGAAGAAGCTTAGTATCTAGAAAAGGAGAAATAAAATGGTTAAAGTATTAGCAGCGTGCGGAAATGGAATGGGTTCATCAATGGTTATCAAGATGAAGGTTGAAAATGCTCTCCGTAAGCTTAATCAAACAGATTTTACAGTCAATTCATGCAGTGTCGGTGAAGCTAAAGGTTTAGCAGTAGGATATGACATCGTAATCGCTTCTCTTCATTTGATTCAAGAATTGGAAGGGCGAACTAATGGGAAGTTAATTGGGCTTGATAACTTGATGGATGATAAAGAAATCACCGAAAAACTCAGTCAAGCACTACAGTAAAAGGTTGGAGGGGGCTGGACAGAAACTGAGAGTTATCGTTTCTGTCCTTCTCCCTCTTTAAATAAAGGAGGCAGATATGAATTTAAAACAAGCTTTAATTGACAACGACTCGATCCGACTAGGTTTAGAGGCTAACGATTGGAAAGAAGCAGTCAAGGTAGCAGTAGATCCCTTGATTGAAAGTGGGGCAATTTTGCCAGAGTATTACGATGCTATCATTGAATCGACTGAAGAGTATGGGCCTTACTATATCTTGATGCCAGGTATGGCTATGCCCCACGCTAGACCTGAAGCTGGTGTGCAAAGTGATGCCTTTTCATTGATTACCTTACAAAATCCTGTTGTATTTTCAGATGGGAAAGAGGTATCTGTTTTGTTGGCACTAGCAGCAACAAGCTCAAAAATTCACACAAGTGTAGCCATTCCACAAATTATTGCCCTGTTTGAATTAGACGATTCTATTGCACGTTTACAGGCTTGCCAGACTAAAGAAGATGTCTTGGCTATGATTGAAGAATCTAAGGATAGCCCTTATCTCGAAGGATTGGATTTGGAAAGTTAGAAAGAGGAATAAAGAAATGACAAAAAGAATACCTAATTTACAAGTTGCATTAGACCATTCAGACTTGCAAGGAGCGATTAAAGCAGCTGTTTCTGTTGGTCAGGAAGTAGATATTATCGAAGCTGGAACTGTTTGCTTGCTTCAAGTTGGAAGTGAACTGGCTGAAGTCTTGCGTAGCCTTTTCCCAGATAAGATTATTGTGGCAGACACAAAATGTGCTGATGCTGGTGGAACAGTTGCTAAAAATAATGCGGTTCGTGGAGCAGACTGGATGACTTGTATCTGTTGTGCAACCATCCCTACTATGGAAGCAGCTCTAAAGGCTATCAAGACTGAACGAGGAGAACGAGGCGAAATCCAGATCGAGCTTTATGGCGATTGGACTTTTGAACAAGCTCAGCTTTGGCTAGATGCAGGTATTTCACAAGCTATTTATCACCAATCTCGTGATGCTCTTCTTGCTGGTGAAACTTGGGGTGAAAAAGACCTTAATAAGGTTAAAAAACTCATTGACATGGGCTTCCGTGTATCTGTAACAGGTGGTCTAGATGTAGATACTCTCAAACTCTTTGAAGGTGTTGATGTCTTTACCTTTATCGCAGGTCGTGGAATTACAGAGGCTGCGGATCCAGCAGGAGCAGCGCGTGCCTTCAAGGATGAAATCAAACGAATTTGGGGGTAAATCATGGTACGTCCAATTGGAATTTATGAAAAGGCAACCCCAACACACTGTACTTGGCTAGAACGTTTAAATTTTGCCAAGGAGTTAGGCTTTGATTTTGTCGAGATGTCTATTGACGAACGTGACGAGCGTTTAGCAAGACTTGACTGGAGTAAGGAAGAACGCTTGGAAGTTGTCAAAGCAATCTATGAAACTGGTGTTCGTATTCCTTCTATCTGTTTTTCAGGCCATCGTCGCTACTCATTGGGTTCAAAAGATCCAGTTCTAGAGGAAAAATCTCTAGAACTCATGAAAAAATGTATCGAATTAGCTCAAGACTTGGGAGTTCGTACGATTCAATTAGCTGGTTACGATGTTTACTATGAGGAAAAGTCACCCCAGACACGCCAACGTTTTATCAAAAATTTGAGAAAAGCCTGTGATTGGGCTGAAGAAGCTCAGGTGGTACTTGCTATTGAAATTATGGATGATCCTTTCATCAATAGCATCGAAAAATATTTGGCTATAGAAAAAGAGATTGACTCTCCCTTCCTCTTTGTGTATCCAGATATTGGTAATGTGTCTGCATGGCATAATGATATCTATAGTGAGTTTTATCTTGGTCATCATGCCATCGCAGCTCTCCATCTCAAGGATACTTATGCAGTGACAGAAAGTTCAAAGGGCCAGTTCCGAGATGTACCTTTTGGGCAAGGTTGTGTCAAATGGGAAGAAGCTTTCGATATTTTAAAGGAAACCAATTATAATGGACCTTTCCTAATCGAAATGTGGTCTGAAAATTGTGAAACAGTAGAAGAAACACGCGCAGCCATTCAAGAGGCGCAAGCTTTTCTCTATCCACTCATTAAGAAAGCAGGTTTGATGTAAGATGAATCAAGTAATCAATGCTATGCGTAAACGAGTCTGTGATGCCAATCAATCATTGCCAAAACATGGACTTGTCAAATTTACCTGGGGGAATGTATCTGAAGTCAATCGCGAACTCGGTGTCATTGTTATCAAACCATCAGGCGTGGATTATGACGAATTGACACCTGAAAACATGGTAGTGACTGATCTATATGGTAAGATCCTAGAAGGGGATTTAAGACCATCTTCCGACCTCCCAACTCATGTGCAATTATATAAGGCTTGGTCAGAAATTGGTAGTGTGGTTCACACCCATTCGACAGAAGCTGTTGGTTGGGCTCAGGCAGGTCGTGATATTCCTTTCTACGGAACAACCCATGCAGATTATTTCTACGGTTCAATCCCTTGCGCCCGTAGTTTGACCAAGGACGAAGTAGAAGTGGCCTATGAAAAAGATACTGGCCTGGTTATCGTAGAAGAGTTTGAACATCGCGGACTTAACCCGGTTGAAGTACCAGGAATTGTTGTACGCAATCACGGTCCATTCACCTGGGGCAAAAATCCAGAGAATGCTGTTTATCACTCTGTCGTACTAGAGGAAGTATCAAAGATGAATCGCTTTACAGAACAAATCAATCCAAGAGTTGGACCTGCTCCCCAGTACATACTAGAAAAACACTACCAACGTAAACATGGACCAAATGCTTATTATGGTCAAAAGTAAGAACGATGAAGGAGGAGAAAAAGATAAATTTAGCTCCTCTTTTTACATTTGATTTTTATTGAGAGTAAAGTTGGAGTTGAAGTAATTTTAAAAGATTTTTTAGAAATAGCGCTTGATATATATATGGTAAAATAAAAAGAATTGCTGTGATATCAATAGATTTGGGGGATTTTTTAATATGGTACTGGATAAGGCAAGTTGTGATTTGCTTCAATATTTGATGGATCAAGAAACGTCCAAAACGATTATGGCGATTTCGAAAGATTTGAAAGAGTCAAGAAGGAAAATTTATTATCACATTGACAAAATCAATGCTGCTCTGGGTGACGAGGCGCTTCACATCATTAGTATTCCACGAATTGGTATTCACTTAACGGAAGAGCAGAGAGATGCTTGTTGTAAACTATTATCGGAAGTAGATTCGTACGATTATATCATGAGTGCGCATGAACGTATGATGATAATGTTACTATGGATAGGTATTTCTAAAGAACGTATTACGATTGAAAAATTGATAGAGTTAACAGAGGTATCTAGGAATACTGTTCTCAATGATTTGAATAGTATTCGTTATCAACTAACTTTGGAACAATATCAGGTGATCTTGCAAGTGAGCAAGTCACAGGGATACCACCTTCATGCCCACCCTCTTAATAAAATTCAGTATCTTCAATCGCTTCTATATCATATTTTTATGGAAGAAAATGCCACTTTTGTATCTATTTTAGAAGATAAGATGAAAGAGAGGTTAGATGATGAGTGTTTGCTTTCTGTTGAAATGAACCAATTTTTTAAGGAACAGGTTCCTTTAGTTGAACAAGATTTAGGGAAGAAAATAAACCATCATGAAATAACTTTTATGTTGCAGGTTCTACCTTATTTGCTGTTAAGCTGTCATAATGTTGAACAGTATCAAGAAAGACATCAGGATATAGAGAAAGAATTTGCTTTGATAAGAAAAAGAATAGAGTATCAGGTGTCTAAGAAGTTAGGAGAACGGTTGTTTCAAAAGTTTGAAATTTCTTTGTCAGGACTTGAAGTTTCTCTTGTAGCTGTTCTCCTCCTCTCCTATCGTAAAGATTTGGATATTCATGCAGAAAGTGATGATTTTCGGCAATTAAAACTTGCTTTAGAAGAATTTATCTGGTATTTTGAATCACAAATCCGAATGGAGATTGAGAACAAGGATGATTTGTTACGAAATTTGATGATCCACTGTAAAGCCTTGTTATTTAGAAAGACTTACGGTATTTTTTCTAAAAATCCTCTAACAAAACAAATTCGATCCAAGTATGGAGAATTATTTTTAGTCACTAGAAAATCTGCGGAAATTTTAGAAGGAGCATGGTTTATTCGGCTAACAGACGATGATATTGCCTATTTGACGATCCATATTGGAGGATTTTTAAAGTATACACCATCGTCTCAAAAAAATATGAAAAAAGTTTATCTCGTTTGTGATGAAGGTGTTGCGGTTTCGAGACTTTTGCTGAAACAATGCAAACTTTATTTTCCAAATGAGCAAATTGACACTGTATTTACAACAGAACAATTTAAGAGTGTGGAAGATATTGCACAAGTTGATGTAGTGATTACTACTAATGATGATTTGGATAGCAGATTTCCGATTTTAAGGGTTAATCCTATCCTTGAAGCAGAAGATATTTTGAAAATGCTAGACTATCTTAAACACAATATATTTCGTAATGAGGGCAAAAGTTTCAGTGAAAATCTTTCTAGTCTTATTTCGTCTTATATTGTAGACAGCAAGTTGGCTAGTAAGTTCCAAGAAGAGGTTCAAACACTTATAAATCAAGAAATAGTAGTTCAAGCTTTTTTGGAAGATATTTGAAGGACAGTCCAATGATGAACACAAACCTGTGTTTTTCTTGGTCTTTTTTAGTGTTTTGAAGGGTGGTATACTAATCTCAAAGATAACAATTATATCCAAAGGAGGCAACATATGCCAAACGTCAAAGAAATTACAAGAGAGTCATGGATTTTAGCTACTTTCCCAGAGTGGGGGACCTGGCTCAACGAAGAAATAGAAGAAGAAGTCGTAGCTGAAGGCAACTTTGCCATGTGGTGGCTAGGCAATTGTGGTACTTGGATTAAGACACCAGGTGGTGCTAACGTTGTCATGGACCTTTGGTCAAATCGTGGAAAATCAACCAAAAAAGTGAAAGATATGGTTCGTGGGCACCAAATGGCAAATATGGCTGGTGTTCGTAAGTTGCAACCAAACTTGCGTGTTCAGCCAATGGTTATCGATCCATTTGCTATCAACGAACTAGACTATTACTTAGTTTCACACTTCCATAGTGATCATATCGACCCATACACAGCTGCAGCAATTCTCAACAATCCTAAGTTAGAGCATGTTAAGTTTATCGGTCCTTACCACTGTGGACGAATCTGGGAAGGATGGGGTGTTCCAAAAGAACGTATCATCGTTGTGAAGCCAGGTGACACTATCGAATTAAAAGATATGAAGATTCATGCAGTAGAATCATTTGACCGTACTTGCTTGGTAACTCTCCCAGTGAACGGTGCTGATGAGACAGGCGGTGAACTTGCTGGCTTAGCTGTTACAGATGAAGAAATGGCTCAAAAGGCTGTTAACTATATCTTTGAAACACCAGGTGGAACCATCTATCATGGTGCAGATTCTCACTTCTCAAACTATTTTGCAAAACATGGTAAAGACTTTAAAATTGATGTTGCTTTGAATAACTATGGTGAAAATCCGGTAGGTATCCAAGACAAAATGACATCTATCGACCTTCTTCGTATGGCAGAAAATCTGCGTACCAAAGTCATTATCCCAGTTCACTATGATATCTGGTCTAACTTCATGGCTTCTACTAATGAGATTCTAGAACTTTGGAAAATGCGAAAAGATCGCTTGCAATACGATTTCCATCCATTTATCTGGGAAGTTGGCGGTAAGTATACTTATCCTCAAGATCAACACTTAGTAGAATACCATCATCCACGTGGTTTTGACGATTGTTTTGAACAAGACTCTAACATTCAATTTAAAGCTTTGCTATAATATAAAAATATTCTTTGGAGGTTATCCGTATGTTGCATGATACGGATAATTTTCATATAATAGTAAAATAGAATGTGTGATTCACTAATCACCTCAAATAGAAAGGAAATTCTATGTCAAATCTATCTGTTAATGCAATTCGTTTCCTAGGTATTGACGCTATCAACAAAGCCAACTCAGGTCACCCAGGTGTGGTTATGGGAGCGGCTCCGATGGCTTACAGCCTCTTTACAAAACAACTTCGTATCAATCCAGCTCAACCAAACTGGATCAACCGTGACCGCTTTATTCTTTCAGCAGGTCATGGTTCAATGCTCCTTTATGCTCTTCTTCACCTTTCTGGTTTTGAAGATGTCAGCATGGATGAGATTAAGAGTTTCCGTCAATGGGGTTCAAAAACACCAGGTCACCCAGAATTTGGTCATACGGCAGGGATTGATGCTACGACAGGTCCTCTAGGGCAAGGGATTTCAACTGCTACTGGTTTTGCCCAAGCAGAACGTTTCTTGGCAGCCAAATATAACCGTGAAGGCTACAATATCTTTGACCACTATACTTACGTTATCTGTGGAGACGGAGACTTGATGGAAGGTGTCTCAAGCGAGGCAGCTTCATACGCAGGTTTGCAAAAACTTGATAAGTTGGTTGTTCTTTATGATTCAAATGATATCAACTTGGATGGTGAGACAAAGGATTCCTTTACAGAAAGTGTTCGTGACCGTTACAATGCCTACGGTTGGCATACTGCCTTGGTTGAAAATGGAACAGACTTGGAAGCCATCCATGCTGCTATCGAAACAGCAAAAGCTTCAGGCAAGCCATCTTTGATTGAAGTGAAGACGGTTATTGGATACGGTTCTCCAAACAAACAAGGAACTAATGCTGTACACGGCGCCCCTCTTGGAGCAGATGAAACTGCATCAACTCGTCAAGCCCTCGGTTGGGACTACGAACCATTTGAAATTCCAGAACAAGTATATGCTGATTTCAAAGAACATGTTGCAGACCGTGGCGCATCAGCTTATCAAGCTTGGACTAAATTAGTTGCAGATTATAAAGAAGCTCATCCAGAACTGGCTGCAGAAGTAGAAGCCATCATCGACGGACGTGATCCAGTCGAAGTGACTCCAGCAGACTTCCCAGCTTTAGAAAATGGTTTTTCTCAAGCAACTCGTAATTCAAGTCAAGATGCCTTGAATGTTGTGGCAGCTAAATTACCAACCTTCCTAGGTGGATCAGCTGACCTTGCTCACTCAAACATGACTTATATCAAGACGGATGGACTTCAAGACGATACCAATCGCTTGAATCGTAACATTCAGTTTGGTGTTCGTGAATTTGCAATGGGAACAATCTTGAACGGGATGGCCCTTCATGGTGGACTTCGTGTATACGGTGGAACTTTCTTCGTCTTCTCTGACTATGTGAAGGCAGCTGTCCGCTTGTCAGCCTTACAAGGACTTCCTGTGACTTATGTCTTTACCCATGATTCAATCGCAGTTGGGGAAGATGGTCCGACTCACGAACCAGTTGAGCATTTAGCAGGTCTTCGTGCTATGCCAAATCTAAATGTTTTCCGTCCAGCAGATGCGCGTGAAACGCAAGCAGCTTGGTACCTTGCAGTGACAAGTGAGAAAACACCAACTGCCCTTGTCTTGACACGTCAAAACTTGACTGTTGAAGATGGAACAGACTTCGACAAGGTTGCTAAAGGTGCTTATGTTGTATATGAAAATGCAGCCGACTTTGATACCATCTTGATTGCGACAGGTTCAGAGGTTAATCTTGCTGTCTCAGCTGCTAAAGAATTGGCTAGTCAAGGCGAAAAAATCCGCGTAGTCAGCATGCCATCTACAGATGTCTTTGATAAACAAGATGCAGCTTACAAGGAAGAGATTCTTCCAAATGCAGTCCGCCGTCGTGTTGCAGTCGAAATGGGTGCAAGTCAAAACTGGTACAAATATGTTGGTCTCGATGGTGCCGTTCTAGGTATTGATACCTTCGGAGCCTCTGCCCCAGCACCAAAAGTATTGGCAGAATATGGCTTTACTGTAGAAAATCTTGTAAAAGTTGTTCGAAACTTGAAATAATCCTAAAAATCAGGGCGTAAGCTCTGGTTTTTCTTACCAGAAAAGTAAGGTACAATCTTGTAAAAGTAGCTGAAATTTGATATAGTAGTCCTATGTAAAAGACAAAGGAGAAAACAATGAATCCAAATATTACTTTTTTAATCATGCTTGTAGGTATGATGGCCTTGATGTTCTTTATGCAACGCTCTCAAAAGAAACAAGCTCAAAAGCGTATGGAAAGCTTAAATAAACTACAAAAAGGCTATGAAGTGATTACAATCGGTGGACTTTATGGAACAGTCGATGAAGTAGATACGGAGAAGGGAACAATAGTTCTTGACGTAGATGGAGTTTACTTGACTTTTGAACTAGCTGCTATCAAGACAGTATTACCGCTGAAAGAAACAGCTTCACTAGAAGGCGCAATTGAAAAATAAGACGGGATCACGAACTCCCGTTTTCTATAAAAGAAAGGAAATGGGATGAAAAAATTAGTCTTTGTCTGTCTGGGAAATATTTGCCGTAGCCCTATGGCCGAGTTTGTTATGAAATCAATGACAGATAACTACGAAATCCAAAGTCGAGCAACTTCCTCTTGGGAACATGGCAATCCGATTCATAAGGGGACTCAGGGAATTTTTCAAGAGTATGAGATTCCTTATGACAAGAACAAGACATCGCTTCAGATTAGTAAGGAAGATTTTGAAGCCTTTGATTATATTATCGGAATGGACGCTTCAAATATTTCTGACTTACGTCAGATGTGTCCAGTAGACTGTCAAGATAAGATTTACTCATTTTCATCTGAAAGTGTTCCAGACCCTTGGTATACAGGAGATTTTGAAGAAACCTATCGACGTGTTCAAGAGGGCTGTCAAGCTTGGTTAGAACGTTTAGAAAAGGAGAGTTAAGGTGGAAAATCTTACGAATTTTTACGAAAAGTATCGTGTCTATCTGACTCGTCCACGTTTAGAGCTTTTGGCAGTAGTTACCATTGTTTTCTGTGCTGTACTCGTCTTTTTTCTAAATATTCCAGGAAAAGGTGTCTTAAAACTCGATAATGGAACGATTGTTTATGATGGCAGTCTTGTCCGTGGTAAAATGAATGGTCAAGGTACCATTACCTTCCAAAATGGAGACCAATATACAGGTGGCTTCAACAATGGAGCCTTCAACGGAAAAGGTACCTTTCAATCTAAAGAAGGCTGGACCTACGAAGGTGATTTTGTAAATGGTCAGGCTGAAGGAAAAGGGAAACTAACAACAGAACAAGAAGTCGTTTATGAAGGAACTTTTAAACAAGGCGTTTTTCAACAAAAATAAAGCCTCCTTATCAAAGGAGGTATTATTATGGCTTCAAGCCA
>NZ_VMLM01000087.1:0-15330 GCF_013276695.1 Streptococcus sp. 4155 | reverse complement strand
TTTGATTTTAGTCCAGTATGAGCAACCTGCGGCTAGCTTCCTAGTTTGCTCTTTGATTTTCATTGAGTGTAAATAAAAAACAGAACTAGCATGAACTAGTCCTGTCTATTGTTACCCAATCACACTTCCGTTTGGTACAGCTGGATCAACTGTAAGAAGGGTTAATTGTCCATCATGTTCAGCTGAGAGAATCATCCCTTGGCTGACATATTTTTTCATCATTTTACGTGGTTTGAGATTGGCAACAATTTGAACTTTCTTGCCGACCAATTCTTGTTCATTTGGATAGTATTTTGCAATTCCAGAAAGAATTTGACGATCTTCTCCATCACCAGCATCCAAGCGGAATTGAAGCAACTTATCAGAACTTTCCACTTTAGACACCTCTTTAACTTCGGCAACACGGATTTCGACCTTGTCAAAGTCTTCAAACTTGATTTCTTCCTTGTTGAGTTTGAGTTCGACTTCGTCTGGATTCCATTCTTTTTCGACAGCTGGCTTGTTACCTTCCATTTGTTCCTTGATATAGGCGATTTCTTCTTCCATATCCAAACGTGGGAAGATTGGTGTTCCTTTGGCAACTACAGTCTCATCTGCCGGGAAGTCAGCCAAGCTCAAGTTTTCAAGGCTCGCTACTTCTTCCAAGCCAAGTTGAGTCAAGACTGCACGACTGGTTTCCATCATAAATGGCTCAATCAAGTGAGCTACAACACGAAGGCTGGCTGCCAAGTGGCTCATAACACTTGCCAATTGATCGCGGAGTGCTTCATCCTTAGCCAAGACCCATGGAGCTGTCTCGTCGATGTATTTGTTAGTACGAGAGATAAGGATCCAGACTGCTTCAAGGGCACGTGGATAGTCAACTGCTTCCATGTGTGTATGGTAGTCGGCGATTGATTGCTCTGCAACCTCAGCAAGAGCATTGTCAAACTCTGTTACACCCTCTACATAGGCTGGAATTTGCCCATCAAAGTACTTGTTAATCATAGAGACCGTACGGTTAAGGAGGTTCCCAAGGTCATTGGCCAATTCATAGTTGATACGGCCGACATAGTCTTCAGGAGTGAAGGTTCCGTCTGAACCAACTGGAAGGCTACGCATGAGGTAGTAACGAAGTGGGTCAAGCCCATAACGCTCTACCAACATTTCAGGGTAAACGACATTTCCTTTAGACTTAGACATTTTTCCGTCTTTCATGACAAACCAACCATGGGCAATCAAACGATCAGGTAATTTAACATCCAACATCATAAGAAGGATTGGCCAGTAGATAGAGTGGAAGCGAAGGATGTCTTTTCCTACCATATGGAAGACTGTTCCATTCCAGAACTTGTCAAAGTTACCATGTTCGTCTTGACCGTAGCCAAGAGCTGTCGCATAGTTAAGAAGGGCATCAATCCAAACATAGACAACGTGCTTAGGATTTGATGGGACTGGGACACCCCAGGTAAAGGTTGTACGAGAAACTGCCAAATCCTCTAAACCTGGCTCGATGAAGTTGCGAAGCATTTCATTCAGACGACCATCTGGAGTGATAAATTCAGGATGGGACTTGAAAAATTCGACCAAACGATCTTGGTATTTGCTAAGGCGAAGGAAGTATGATTCTTCGGATACCCATTCAACCTCGTGACATGATGGAGCAATACCACCAGTCACATTTCCAGCTTCATCACGGAAAACTTCTGCCAGTTGGCTTTCTGTAAAGAATTCTTCGTCTGATACTGAATACCAACCAGAGTATTCACCCAAGTAGATATCATCTTGAGCAAGTAAGCGTTCAAAGACCTGTGCGACAACTTTTTCATGGTAGTCATCAGTTGTACGGATAAATTTATCGTATGAGATATCTAGTAATTTCCAGAGTTCTTTGACTCCAACTGCCATCCCATCAACATAGGCTTGTGGTGTAATGCCAGCTTCTTCAGCTTTCTGCTGGATCTTCTGACCATGTTCATCAAGACCTGTCAAATAAAAGACATCGTAGCCCATCAGGCGTTTGTAACGTGCTAGGACATCACAAGCAATGGTTGTGTAGGCAGAACCGATATGCAGTTTTCCAGATGGATAGTAAATCGGCGTTGTAATATAAAAATTCTTTTCAGACATAATTTTTCCTTTCCAGGCAAATGAAACCTGTTTTTCTAACACTTCATTATATCACATTTTTAAGGATTTTCGATAGGGAAATCCATACAAAAACAAGATAGACGAGTGTCCATCTTGTTGATCTTATTCATAACGAAGGGCTTCAATTGGATCAAGTTTCGATGCCTTGTTGGCTGGCAAGACCCCAAAAATCATACCCACACTAGCCGAAACTGCAAGACTAAATAGGGCAACTGGGATTGATACTCCAACTTCTATACCTTCTATTAAACCTTGCAATAACAAACCTGCTAAGGCAGTTAAACCACTTGCAATTGTCAAGCCAATTAAGCCACCTAACAAGGTCAAAATCATGGATTCAATCAAAAACTGAATTAAAATATTGGCACGTGTTGCGCCCAAAGCCTTACGAAGACCAATCTCACGAGTGCGCTCTGTCACCGAAACCAGCATGATGTTCATGACACCAGTTCCTCCAACAAAGAGAGAAATCCCTGCGATGGAACTAATAATCGTCGTCATAAAACTAAACGATTGTTGAATTTCTGCAAATACAACGGACTCATCTGCCACCTGGTATTCTCCCTGTTGTAAGCCTGCAAGCTCTGTCATTTTTCGTGCCAGTTCTGGACCCAGAGTTGGGGTTAAACTGGTATCATTCACTCGAAAAACAATACTAGCTATTTCATCTACATTAAAATTCGCAGCAAGGGAGATATTGGTAGTAATAGGCAAGCCACCAAACCCATATATTTTTGACTTTTTAGCCTCCGGACTAGTATAAACCCCAATGACCCGATAACTAAATCCATTGACTTCTACAACCTTGTTAATAGCCTCTTGTGGAGAGCCAAATAAACTAATGGACAATTCCTCATCTAGCAAAATGACACTTGCAAACTCTTTGAAATCTTGCTCTCTCAGACTACGACCTGCAATAATTTCATTCTTAACAGCGTCCATGTAAGTTCTGTTTCCACCTGTCAAATTAGCATTCTCAACCTTTTTATCTTGATAGGTCAAGATGGCATTCGTTGAATTGGTTACATAGTAACTATCCACTCCCTTGAGTTTGGCTGCCTCTTGGACCCAGGATTCTTGCGGTTTTGGCGGTTCAACAGGAATTTCCTCTTCCTTTCCAGAAACCGTAAAAGCTGATTGTTTCTGAGTAAAAGACCCATCTTTACTTTTTTTAGGAGAGAAGAAGACGCTAATATTTTTCTGAGATTTGGTCATATCTTTATTAACTTGACGAGATAGGGAATCTCCCAAAGCCATAATCACAACAACTGATGAAACACCGATAATAATCCCAATCATGGTAAGCAAAGAACGCATCTTGTGAGCCATGATAGATGAAAAGGCAAATTTCAGATTCTGCATCTTAGTTTTCCTCCTTTTCTAACTGAGCACTATCAGATGAAATAACTCCATCGCGAATGACAATCTGACGTTTGGCATAAGCAGCTATTTCAGGCTCATGCGTTACCATGATAATGGTTTTTCCTTCTTTGTTCAAGTCAACCAATAGTTGCATAATTTGATTTCCTGTTTTGGTATCCAAGGCTCCTGTCGGTTCGTCTGCTAAGATAATAGAAGGATTGTTTACCAAGGCACGCGCAATAGCCACACGTTGCTTTTGACCACCAGATAATTCCGAAGGCAAATGGTGACTACGTTCTGTCAATTCAACCTTGTCTAAATACTCCTCAGCCAACTTGCGACGTTTTGAAGACGAAACTCCTGCGTAAATCAAGGGCAATTCTACATTTTGCAGAGCATTGAGTTTGGATAGAAGAAAGAACTGCTGAAAGACAAAACCGATTTGTTGGTTACGAACCTTGGCTAATTGTTTTTCACCCAGTCCAGCCACTTCTTGGCCTTCAAGATAATACTCTCCACTGGTTGGTGTATCCAACATGCCAATCGTATTCATCAGAGTGGACTTCCCCGAACCAGATGGTCCCATGATGGCAACAAATTCACCCTCATTCACTTCTAGATTGATGTTTTTGAGAACCTGCAGTTCTTGGTCACCATTGCGATAGCTTCTGCAGATATTTTTTAGACTAATTAGTTGCTTCATCAGCCTTCACCTCTTTTCCTTCTTCCAAGGAAGACGTTGGGTTACTGATGACCTTGACTCCATTTGTCAGACCTGAAGTGATTTCTTGGTTGTCTGCATCAGCATTGCCCAAACCAACTTCCACTTTCTTGGCCTTTTTCTGCTCGTCAAGCACCCAGACATAGTTCTTATCATTTTCAGTCACAACACTTGTTAGAGGAACCAAAATGGCTTTACTCTTATTTTTGACTTCAACACTTACTGAGAATCCTTGTTTCAAATCACCAACTTCGCCTGTCACATCAATAGTATAAGGGTATTTAGAACCTGTATTAGCCCCAGCTGCTGGACTAGCTGCTTCACCATTGTTTTTAGGATAGTCAGAAATATAGCTTAATTTCCCAGTCCATTTTTTATCAGGATATACTTTAGAAGTAAAGCTTACTTCTTGACCTACAGAAAGGTTGGCTAGATTGTACTCAGACAATTCTCCCTTGACTTGTAAATTTTCATTGCTGACAATATGAACCATAACTTGACTCGCCCCTGTTGGAGATTTAGAAACATTGCTATTGACTTCGACTACAGTTCCCTCTAGGGTACTGAGAACAGTTGTTGCATCCAATTGACTTTGAGCCTTGCTTAATTGCGCCGCAGCGTCTGCACGCGCATCACGGGCATCACCCAATTGAGCGTCAATAGAGGCAAGAGAATTTCCAGCCACTGGAGTTGGGCTTTGCGCCGTTGCATCTTCTCCTCCTACTGGCGCTGGTAACTGTGGAGCCGGAGCTGAAGCGGCTTCATTTCGTGCTTGATTGAGTTCATTGATATGACGATCTGCCTTAGCGACTGCTCGACTAGCTGAATCATAGGCCGCCTGGGCTTCTGAACTACTGTACTTGACTAGAGCCTGCCCTTCGCTGACCTTATCGCCCACAGAAACAAGGATTTCGTCTAAATCTCCCTTGCTAGCATCAAAATAAACGTATTGTTCATTTTTTGCCGTTACTGTTCCTGATAATAAAACAGAGGATGCCACGCTTCCTTCCTTGGCAACAACAAGATGAGTAGGTTCATCTTTTACAGCGGTTTGCGAGGGTTGTCTAAAGAGTAAAATCCCCCCGGCACCCAATACAACTACACTTGCAGCACCAATTGCTGCATACAATTGCCACTTTTTAGCTTTACCATTCTTTTTCTTCATAATGAAACTCCTTTTCTTTTTTACAATACTTTGCTATTATACCAGATTTCCCTCCAGCAAACAATGCAATTCAGATGGAAATAATGACAGTTCAGGATTAAACAATCGTTCGGAAATCCTCCTTTTATATTGTACTAGTTATATGATACACTATCTTGACTTATTTGGCAAGCTTTTTTGCAATTTTTTGTGCGTAGCAGATTTTTGCAATCACATCAAAAAAAAGATAGAATATGACTATCAAAAAATGACACTCTACTATTTAAAAGAGTACAAAGGAGTTTTCAATGAGAGAATACGATATCATCGCTATCGGTGGAGGTAGCGGAGGAATTGCCACCATGAACCGTGCTGGTGAACATGGAGCCAAAGCGGCCGTTATTGAAGAAAAGAAACTAGGTGGAACTTGCGTCAATGTCGGCTGCGTTCCTAAAAAAATCATGTGGTACGGGGCGCAAATCGCTGAGACTTTCCATCAATTTGGAGAAGACTACGGCTTTAAGACTACTGATCCTAACTTTGACTTTGCTACCCTACGTCGCAATCGTGAAGCTTACATCGATCGCGCTCGTTCTTCTTATGATGGCAGTTTTAAACGCAACGGCGTAGAGCTGATCGAAGGTCATGCTGAATTTGTAGATTCTCATACTGTCAGCGTAAATGGTGAACTGATTCGTGCTAAACATATCGTGATTGCTACAGGTGCCCATCCAAGTATTCCTAATATTCCTGGTGCTGAGCTAGGTGGCTCTTCTGATGATGTATTTGCCTGGGAAGAACTTCCAGAGTCAATTGCCATTCTAGGCGCTGGTTATATCGCCGTTGAATTAGCTGGCGTACTCCACACTTTTGGTGTCAAGACAGATCTCTTTGTTCGCCGCGATCGTCCTTTACGTGGTTTTGATTCCTACATCGTTGAAGGTTTGGTCAAGGAAATGGAAAGAACAAACTTACCACTTCACACTCACAAAGTCCCTGTCAAGTTAGAAAAAACTACTGACGGCATTACCATTCATTTCGAAGATGGTACTAGTCACACAGCTAGCCAAGTTATCTGGGCTACAGGCCGCCGTCCAAACGTTAAGGGCTTGCAACTTGAAAAAGCTGGAGTGACTCTGAATGAGCGTGGCTTTATCCAAGTGGATGAATACCAAAATACTGTTGTTGAGGGAATCTATGCTCTAGGTGATGTAACAGGTGAAAAAGAACTGACTCCAGTTGCTATCAAGGCTGGACGTACTTTATCTGAACGTCTCTTTAACGGAAAAACAACTGCTAAAATGGATTACTCAACTATTCCAACCGTTGTCTTTTCACACCCTGCTATCGGAACTGTTGGTTTGACAGAAGAGCAAGCTATTAAAGAATACGGTCAAGACCAAATCAAGGTTTACAAATCAAGCTTTGCATCTATGTACTCTGCTTGCACTCGCAACCGTCAAGAATCCCGTTTCAAACTCATAACAGCTGCTTCAGAAGAAAAAGTTGTCGGACTTCATGGAATTGGCTACGGCGTTGATGAAATGATTCAGGGATTTGCCGTTGCTATCAAAATGGGAGCAACCAAGGCTGACTTTGACGCAACTGTAGCGATTCACCCAACTTCATCTGAAGAATTTGTAACCATGCGTTAATCGAAACAAAAGAAGCAAAGCAAAAAACACTTCTAAATATCAAAAAGCGAGTATTTCCGTAGTTGGAGATACTCGTTTTCTTATGTTTTATTTTATAGTATGTTGAAGTAAGATATGCAAAAATCAATTAACAAACCATAGCAAAATACAAGGATTATAATACAATCATTTATTCTTTTCTTTAAAAGATTCATATATTTTTTTATATAATTCTTTTATATCTTTTTTCTGAGAATTCAACTCTTCTTTACCGTAGTCAAAGTTTGCTACCACAAATCCCGCGCCATCATCAGAAAAAGTAAAAAATTCTATTTCAATTAGTTTATTATGCTTAGAGTCCTCTATGGTGTCTCCTAAACCATTATTGAATTTCTTCACTTCTTCTTCACGAACTCCGAACCCCGTAGCAGCTCCATTTGCAATGATGTTTGAAAATACTTCTTCTGAAGATGATACTTCTTTCACAGTTATGAAGTATATAGCTTCTTCCGTTTCTACTTGTCTCACTTTATTCCATTTTTCTGTATCACTAGAAGAAAGCGTATAGATTGTTAACTCTACCGTTGGCTTATTGATATTTTCTTTTGTAATCATTTGTTTTCCAAAAAAGAAAATGGCGAGTACCCCAGTTACAAAGATCAAAGCAATATAAATTTTCTTTTTCATACCTTATACCCTATATCTTTCATGTCAATTATCACATCAACTTCGTTATAGACAGCTGGATCATGTGTCGCTATAATGACATATTTATCTTCAGTTGTTTCATTCAATAGTAAACGAATAATTTCTTTTCCAATCTCACCATCTAAAGCTCCTGTAGGTTCATCTGCTAAGATAATTTTACGTGGTTTCATTAACATTCTGGCAATAGCTACACGTTGAGCCTGCCCTCCAGACAATTCATATATTTTTTGGTGTAAATAGTCACTTGACAGTCCTACTTTTTCAAGTACGTCAGTTATTGTTTTTTTGTCTTTAGTGATAAGGCTCAGATTATCATATACTGTTTTGTTATCTATTAAAGAATAATTCTGAAATACATATCCAACAGTATTTTTAAAAAAAGTTCTTTCTTTTATCTTCCAAATATCTTGTTTATCAACTAAAACATTCCCACTGTCAATTTTTTCTAATCTTCCTATAATATTAAGAAGGGTACTTTTACCGGAGCCAGAACCTCCAATCAATGCATAGCTTTTTCCAGATTCAAATATTAAATTTAAGTCTGTAAAGATCTTCTTTGAGCCGAAACTTTTTGAAACGTTCAAAAGGTCAATTGTCATGATTCATCTCCTTTTAAAATTTTAGTGTAGCTTTCAGATAATTTTCTAAAACTCATTATGATTGACAACATCAAAACTAGCAGAGAAGCCGCTCCAATATATAGCAACTCTATTTGCCCTGTCACAAGAAATGTAAATAGAATAACCATTGTAATAGTCATCATAAAATATTTGAGACTTGAAATTGCTATATATGTTTTTGAAAGACCCAAAATGATTTTTTTCACATATTCATTCTGTTTTAGAGTAATAAAAAGTTGGACATATTGATAAATGAGTATAAAGATAATACTGTAAATTATCTTCTGCAAGATTTGTGAAAGTAAAATTTGGTGCTCTAAGGATTGAATCTTTAATTTCACAATTTGGTAAACATCTACTGGATTCATTGAGAAATTCAACGGGACAGTCATCTCATTTATTTTTTTTACCGCTTCAGGACTAAAAAGAGACTTATTAGTTATATTACTAGCCAAAGTAAACTTATTATTTTCCATCATTTTGTCCGTATCTAACACAACAACAATGTTATCTTGGCTATCTGCTACACTTGCCAGCGGTAAAATATCTTTATTTTTATGATCGATATCAGCATCCTCATTAAAATAAAAAATTTTTTCCCCATCAGGAATTATTTGTACTGCAAGCTGTTCTTTTGTATAGTGTGTTCCAATAAATTGTTCTGCTACAACTGTATTCTCAATAGATTTCTGGTTTTCTTTCCATTTCTCAGGAATATAGATGGTTGCTATCTTATTATCTAAAAGATGATAGTTTGTCCCATTCACTTTATTTTGTAGGTTAGCACCTGTTTGATTAATATAAATCAACTCTTTATTTATTTCTGGATTCGTTATTCCGTCATTTTCTAATTGTTTAGAAAAGTCTTCTAAAACATGAGATGTTTTCATAAAATCTGGAACATATGCTGAAGATCGTTCTATATATAAGAAATCTAAGTTTTTTAAGGCAGCAACTATCTGTAGATACTGACCATCTGAATCACTAACTTCTCCATTTTTAGCAGAGTTACTTTCAATTCCAAGGAACTCAATCCTTCTCCAGTCTTTTACTGTGTCCCACGGTACTAAATTCTGTATTTGTATGTTCATACTAGATTGACTACTCTTTGTTTCTTGTAAAAAAACTCCTGAGACAAGGATAATAATCGAAATAATAGCAAGCCATACGACAAAAATAAGCTTGTTTTTTGCCTTGTTTTTGATAATTTCAATGGGCTTTTCAATCTGAATCGTCAACCAAAATAAAACAAAGGTAATGAGATCAATGATTTGAAATAGTATAAAATTCGTTAAAAGCAGAGAGAAAAATAACTTAGAACTATAAGTGAAGAAACCATTTCCCAAAAAAGAACTGTAAGAAATCATCAATAAAGCCATCATAATCAGTTCAAAAATAAGAGAAATGCCATACTCTCTTCTTAAGTCGTATATAGGCAAGCCCAAAGAACGTCGTATCACTCCTTCTTTGATCTGCCTCGTCCTAACAACAAATAAAACAACTAATAAAGTTAAGTAAATGGAACCCATTAACAGTATTCTTAAAGTTCCAGTGAATTGTAATATTCCTCCTATATACCAAGGATAAGCCATATAGACTGTTTGTAGTCCAGTCATCGTAAGTGGTTTCAAACTGTCTACATCCATTTTCCCAAGGGTGTAATACATCCCTACTATTGGTGCTGACTTTAATTGTTCATTATTTACATCATCAAAGTTTACATACTTCAACTGACCCGAACTCTGAACGATTGGCTTGTAAATGGTAACCTTTTCCGTTTTTGATAAGTCACGAACCATTTCATATATTTCGTTATTAGAAAGATTACTTTTTCCTTGGATAGAAAAAGCACCATCAATTGGTAAAGGTATGGGGATTTCGGTATCACTAATAGTGACCAGACCAATTGTAGCAATCAAACAAAAGAAGAATCCAATGATACATAATTTTAATTTCATAAGCAATTACCATATTACAAAAGACCCTATTTTATAATTGGGTCTCCTGTTTTCATAAATTATTTTTAAAATCTATAATAATCCCAATATGCATTTAAGCGAACATCGTTCCAAGATTTTGTTGCACTTGAATATGCCCATCCATAATCTTTTTTATCCTGAGCTTTAACTGTTCCCCAAAAATTCGTTACTGAAGATTTTGAGCCAATATTATCTGGAGACTTAACAAAGTAATTTGAATAACCATAGCTATTATCTACACCATACTGCCATACATCAATAATGGGACTTGGAGCAGGGTGTGCTGTAGTTGCACTAACAACACTAGCTGCAGTAGCAAAGCTAAAACTGAAAACACTTGCAGCTAGAAAAACAGATGCTTTCTTATTAATTCTTTTTTTAATTTTACTTCTCCTTGGATTAAAATATTTGATGAAGACTAAGTAATAGTCCCCTTTTAGTCCCTCCATATTACTTTAATATGAATTGATTATATTTAGGTTTTTAATCACCGTTATGGTATCTAGAGTCGTTAAAATATCTCGTAACTACCCCTCCTTTTAAAATTGAACACATCTAAATGCATCCGTTTACATTTTTAATATAACACTTATTTTTTAATTTGTCAAATATTTACTAGTATATTTTTTATTAATAAAATAGGATTATCTATACAGACAATTTTCGAATCAACAAAAAAATTATCCAACTTAACCAATAAGCAAAATCGGCCGTTACAGTTTTTGTTATCTTGTTTTAAAAAATTGGTTGACAATGATTCCTCTATGAGTATAATAGTTACTATACATCAGAAAAGAGGTTAACTATTTTGAAAAAAGCTCACATTTATGCTATCCCTGCTATTGGGGCTGCTCTCATTGCTGTTTTGGCACAAATCAGTCTTCCAGTTGGACCTGTTCCCTTCACTCTGCAAAACTTTGCAATCGGCTTGATTGCTACTGTATTTAGACCGAGAGAGGCTGTACTTTCTGTTGGACTCTATCTTCTTCTAGGTGCTATCGGTCTTCCTGTGTTTGCAGGAGGTGGAGCTGGTTTTCAGGCTTTAGTTGGCCCTACTGCAGGCTATCTTTGGTTTTATCTCGTTTACTCTGGACTTACTTCCTCTCTAACCAACAGCAAGAGCGGAATTGTCAATATTTTTCTTGCAAATCTCTTGGGTGATGCCCTTGTCTTTGTCGGAGGGATTCTCAGCTTGCATTTTCTAGCTGGAATGGCATTTGAAAAAGCTCTTGTTGTGGGGGTCATTCCCTTTATCATTCCAGACCTTGGTAAACTTCTAGCTATTAGTTTGATTAGTCGTCCTCTACTTCAACGCCTTAAAAATCAGGCTTACTTTGCTAACTAAAAAAGGATATCGAGTTGTCATAACTCAGTATCCTTTTCTTTTATTTTGAAAACTTAGTTTCCTTTAAAAGCATCCACCATTGTTTGAAATTCTTCATTGGAAAGAGTAATTCCTTTGCCCATCTTCGTATGGTCTGGACTCCAAGCACGAATATCAAACTTTGCAGGAGCACCATTAAAGCTCACACGGTTGATTTCCTTGGTCCAACCCTTTTCGTTTTCAGAAAGAGTCAACAAGTGCTCTTCGATTTCAAATGTAAATTCTGCCATTTTCTTCTCCTTTTTTTAACTTTCATCTGATTATTCGTAAAATCTTGTAGATTTTAGGAAAATTTTATATAATATTGATATAAAAGAAGGGAGGCCAATATGAGACATAAATTCCAGCAAGTTCTAGGTAAAATACATGACTTTTTAAATGGACATGACCAACCTGACCAGACTGAAAGCAACTCCCTTACAGCCACTATTGAAGAGGCTATCCAGAAACAAACTGCTGTTCACCTTATCTTGTCTGAGACAAGCTTTACAGGTGACATCATCAAATACGATCAGCAAGGACAGCAAATTATCGTGAAAAATTTTGCCAAAAATGTGAGCCGGATTATCCGTATAAGCGATATTCAACGCCTGCGATTTGTCCCCTCAACTGTCCAAACAGCCCAAAAAAATAGATTTAAGAAAGAGTGAGATGTAGTTGCTTCATCCCACTCTTTTTCTTAGCGAATTTGTTCAAAATGTAAATGAACTGCGATATGATCTCCATAACCACTTCTTTCCAAGTCACGTTGTAAACGATAGGAAATGTAGTGTTCTGCAATGGTAATGTAACCTGCGCCCAATAAACGATGTTCAACCATAGATTGAATCATACTGATAGTCGCACGTTCCACCTTGGCTTCTTGTAAATCCAAAACTACCTTCTTAGTGACTTGAGCAAGATTTTGACGCAAATCATCTGTCAAAACATAAACAGTTTGGGCTGCCTTCAAGATGGCTTGGTAAATCTTATCTGGATTAAATTCAGCAATTTCGCCATTACGTTTGATTACTTGCATAGGTTTCTCCTTTATTCTTTGTTTTCTTTGATTTCTGCCAGCATTTTTTCTTCTTCTGCTGTCAGTTGATAATCTTCAAGTAAATCTGGTCTGCGCTCGTAGGTTTTCTTTAAACTCTCGTACAATCGCCACTGACGAATCTTTTCATGGTGGCCACTCATCAATACATCTGGCACGACCATGCCTCGATAATCATAGGGACGTGTGTACTGAGGATATTCTAAAAGACCTGAAGAAAAACTATCATCTTGGTGGCTAGACTCCTTGCCAATCACTTCTGGAATCAGGCGAACTGTAGCATCAATCATGGTCATAGCTGCCAATTCTCCACCAGTGAGGACATAGTCGCCTAGGGAAATCTCATCTGTTACCAAGGTCTTAATGCGCTCATCATAACCCTCATAGTGCCCACAGATAAAGATTAGCTCTTCCTCTTGAGCCAAATCTTCAGCATAAGCCTGATCAAACTGCTTTCCAGCAGGATCGAGGAGAATAACGCGCGGATTTTTCTTTTCAATAGCATCAAAGGCATCGAAAATGGGTTGGGCTCGGAGCAACATGCCCTGACCGCCTCCGTAGGGCTCATCATCTACATGACGGGCCTTTTCAGCATTTTCTCGAAAATTATGATACTGGATATCCAAGAGCCCTTTTTCTCGAGCCTTTCCAACGATTGAGTGCTCCAGTGGAGAAAACATCTCTGGAAAGAGGGTTAAAATATCAATCTTCATCATCTAACCCTTCTAAAATTTCCACATCGACACGGTTATTCGGAATATCAACATTGAGAACCACTGGTGGAATATAAGGCAAGAGCAAGTCACGTTTGCCTTTTTGCTTGACCACCCAGACATCGTTAGCACCTGGTTGCAGGATTTCCTTGATGGTTCCAATCAAGTTATCACCCTCATAGACTTCCAAACCGATAATCTCGTGATAGTAGAATTCACCATCGTCTAGGTCATTCAAATCTTCCTCAGCAACCTTGAGACTGTATCCCTTATACTTTTCGATAGCGTTGATATGGTACATATCTTTGAATTTAATAATGTCAAAGTTCTTCTGTTTACGGTGACTAGCGATAACCACTGTTTGGACAAACTGATCTTTTTCATCAAACAAGGCCAGCTCAGATCCTTTTTTAAACCGTTCTTCTGCAAAATCCGTCACAGACAATACTCGCATCTCACCCTGCAACCCCTGCGTATTGACGATTTTCCCAACATTAAAGTAGTTCATCTTGTCTCCTGTAGTCTCCTTCTTTCCATCTTATTCTGACAATTCTCGAATAATAGTTGCAATTTTTTCCGCTTCGGACCATTGTAAATAATGGTGATTCCCTCCTAAAATGAGTTTAGTATTGGAAGTCCAATATTCTGATTCTCTGTACTCTTTTTCTCTATAAGGCTGACAAAAAATAAATACAGGAATATGAGCTTCTATAGATACATCCTCAAAATCTTTCTCAGTAATCTCTCCAGATATCTGAAATTCTGGATTTTGCTTTTCCAACTCTAAGCCTTTTTCTTGCATTATTTCCCAGATTTCTTTATTCGTTTCAGGACTAAATGTTGCTTGAGTTAAATTCTTCAAATAAAGTTCAGGACCACACTCGTCAATCAGCCTCATCTGCTCTTCCATTTCTGGATAAGGATTTTCTGAAAAATCAGCAAACATGACTTTTTTAGTTGTCGGTTCAATTGCTAGTAAAGCCTGACACTTAATTGGTTTCTTGAGCAATTTACAAACTAAAATTCCACTCAAACTATGTACACAAAGTATATATTCAGAAATCCCTAATACTTCAAGTACTTCATAAACCGCATCTGCAAGATTATCTAGATTTTTTCCAGCTTGGTCATGAATCGGACTCCTACCTGTGTTAGGAAAATCAATTGTCAAATAACCAATTGTAGGGGGAAGTTTTTCAAGTATAAGTGAAAAATTTTCATAACTTGGTAGCAAACCTGCTCCGTTTAGACAAACTAGCACTTTCTTTTGATTTTGATAAGTAACAGAGAGACTACCAATTTCTGTAGATACTTCAAACCTCTTCATAAAGAAATCCACTCATTCTATATAATGAATTATTAAAAATCCTTATCCTTTATTTTATCACGTTCCAAAGATTTTCTCAAGTTGGAGGAAGAGGACATCAATTCTCCTTCACCTTCAAAAATCCTTCCAAATCACGTTCATGTTAGTACTTAATGGCTGCAGTCTTATCTTTCTCAAAGATAGTCTTGGTAAGGTCAATATGGTTGATGGCGACGATTGCGACGGTGTAGTGAATGATATCAGTCAGTTCTCTGGCAAGTTCCTCGTTCGAATCCTATCCCTTCTTTTCGACCAGAGCGCCTATTCAAAACCTCGGCTACTTCTCCGACTTCCTCCACTAGCTTGATAAAAAGACCTTCCTCAGTTCGAGACTACTGGTAATGTTCGAGTAATACTCTTCGAAAATCTCTTCAAACTACGTCAGCTTCACCTTGCCGTACTCCAGTACAGCCTGCGGCTAGCTTCCTAGTTTGCTCTTTGATTTTCATTGAGTATAAGCAACCAATTCTATTTCTCCCTTCAAANCAAACCNACTTTGAAAGTGNAAANGTTCTCAANTTNCCAATAGNAAG
>NZ_VMLM01000086.1:5335-7342 GCF_013276695.1 Streptococcus sp. 4155 | reverse complement strand
CCTGATTCCACGGCTGGGGTTGCTGGTTCAGAATCTTTGGTCTCAGCAGTTTCTTTAGATGGTAGCTTAGACTCAGTACCTTGTTGGGCATGAGTTTGATTCTCCTCGCCCCCTGATTCCATGGCTGGGCTTTCTGGCTCAGAATCTTTGGTCTCAGCAGCTACTTTAGATGGTGGCTGGGACTCAGTACCTTGTGGGGCAGACTCACCAACATCTTTTACCCCCTCAACTGAATTCTCCAGCTGTTTCTCCTCACCCTTTTGTTCCGCAAGAGATTGATCTTCTTCGCGTCCTGATTCCACGGCTGGGATTGCTGGTTCAGAATCTTTGGTCTCAGCAGTTTCTTTAGATGGTTGATTAGACTCAGTACCTTGTGGGGCATGAGTTTGATTCTCCTCGCCCCCTGATTCCATGGCTGGGCTTTCTGGCTCAGAATCTTTGGTCTCAGCAGTTTCTTTAGATGGTTGATTAGACTCAGTACCTTGTGGGGCATGAGTTTGATTCTCCTTGCCCCCTGATTCCACGGCTGGGCTTGCTGGTTCTGGTTGCTTCGGCTCGGCTTTGGGTTTGTCAGGTGTTTGTTTCTCTCCTGGTGTTGCTTCTGTACCCGGCGTTTCTTCTGCTCCTGGTCCTGGTTGTCCTATTCCATCAGCTGGTTTTTTCTCTGTTTCATTCTCTACTATTGGAGTTTTTTCAGGTTGAACTGGTCTACTTTCCTCAGATTTGGGTTCAACTTCTTCCTTAGTCCCAACTGCAATCACCTTGTTCACCGGTTCTTTTGTGATTATATTTTCTATAACTTTGCTAGATTTTTCCCCATTAACGATAGTGACTTCCGTATAGATGGTGCGTTCACCAACAACACCTTCTTGAACAACTTTAGTTTGCCCTTTAGCTAAGGTTGCATCTTCTTGTTCTATCGTTTGGAAAGCAACCTCCTCTGTAGTGACTAGCAATTCTGGTTTCTCTACTGTGGCATTTAACACACCTTCCTCAGGACTTGTTTTATAATCACTATTATCTTCTGCTTTCGGTTGTTCTACTTTGGGATTTCCTGCAACTTCTTCCTTAGGCCCTATAGGCACAATTTCATCAGGAGCTTCAACAATTTTCTCAACTGCGTAGGATGGTTGAGGAGATTGTACAAGGTCTTCAGTCGAGCTAAAATGAGATGCAGTCTGTGGTACAATCTTCTTAGATTGAGGTTCTGAACTGTCCTCCTTTTGAGATAATGCTGGCGATTCTACCTTATCAACAGAAAGTTCCTTGCTAGCACTATCTCTTACCAAATAATATCCCGTAAATTCATATCCTTGGACTCTTTCAGGACTTGGTAGAAACTGACCTTCTACTCTCTTAACAAGGGCTGGTTGCAATTCTACCAGATTTTCAATAGCAGAGATGGATACTCCCCATCCACCAACAGCAAAGACGCTCACAAGGAAGTAAGACGCTCCCTTTTTTCTCTTGATTAAAGTAAAGGAAAGCAATAATAATCCTGCCCCCAAGATAAACATCCCATCATTAGAAAACAGACCTGTTTCTGGTAATCTTGTAGCCAATTTTCGATAGATAAAGTAGTATTCTTTTCCCTCTTTTACCTCAATCTTATTTTCCTCAAACCATTGCAACTCAGATTTCAGCTTTTCAGATAAATCCTGCTCATCCAAATAATGACTTGAAATTAGTGTTGAACTCGTTTCTGTAGCCTGTACAGGTTGAGCACCCATACCAGCAAAAAATAAACTCGTTCCTAGCAAGACTGAACAAGCTCCTATTGCATATTTCCTCAAAGAAAAACGCTGCTTTCTCTCAAATTGAAATTCTTTCATCCCATCTCCCATCATTCATTATTACTGTATATTTAGTATATCAGAAATAGTCTATATTCACAAATCTTTCTAGTTATTCCCTTATCATTCCAAGTTAAGGGCAACAACATACAATAATTTTTATTTAATACTCTTCGAAAATCTCTTCAAACCACGTCAGCGTCGCCTTGCCGTA
>NZ_VMLM01000086.1:0-5232 GCF_013276695.1 Streptococcus sp. 4155 | reverse complement strand
ATTTTCATTGAGTATAAATGTATATCAATATTTTTTGTTTTTCTTAATAAACGCAATGCAAAAAGAGCCTGTTGCCAAGCTCTTTAGTCTATTATTTCTTCTCAGCGCGAAGAGCTGACAAGATTTGTGTACGGATATCATCCACACCATTTGGCGTATTTGGTAAAAAGATAGTTTGATTTCCTTTAGAGGCAAAGGTGTTCAAGGTATCCAAATACTGGTTGGTCAATAGGATGGACATGATTTGTTCTTCTGTCATGCCAACATTGGCTTCCTTGAGTTCGGTGATAGACTCTGCTAAGCCATCCACAATTGCCTTACGTTGTTGGGCAATCCCCACACCATGAAGGCGGTCTTTTTCTGCTTCGGCTTCAGCTGCAGTGACAATTTTAATCTTATCGGCTTCTGCCAATTCTTGCGCTGCGACCCGTTTGCGTTGCGCCGCATTGATTTCATTCATGGATTGCTTAACTTCTGCATCTGGTTCGACCTTGGTAATCAAGGTTTTCACGATAATATAACCATAAGTAGTCATTTCTTCTGCTACTTGGTGTTGAACTTCAAGGGCAATCTCATCTTTTTTCTCAAACAATTCATCCAAGGTTAATTTTGGAACAGAAGAGCGAAGGGCGTCTTCGATATAAGATTTAATCTGAGATTCTGGACGCATGAGTTTATAGTAGGCATCTGTCACGCTCTGCTCATTGACACGGTACTGAGTCGCTACATTCATCATCACGAACACATTGTCCTTGGTCTTGGTCTCAACCACAATATCACTTTGCAGCAAGCGCAACTGAATGCGTGCTGCAATCGAGTCAATCCCAAAAGGCAAGCGAATATGAATACCGCTGTTGGAAACCTTTTGGTATTTCCCAAAGCGTTCAATAATCGCCACCGACTGCTGACGAACCACATAAACTGTACTCAGTGTGACTATCACCAATAGGAGCACACAAACAATCAGAAAAATCATGAAAAATATTGCCATAATGGAACCTCCACAAGTATTTTTCTAGTATTATATCACATTTAAAGAAGGCTGTGCCGTTTTTACTGCGATTTTTCCTGAAATGTCAATAATTAGAGGTGAAACTGCATTTCAAGTTAGTAATCTCTTTTTTTCACTGCATTAACTTCTATAGAATCTTCATCCATAGTCAGAGAATGACTTGCCTTAACTTTTCTCTCGTGCTATACTATTTATGAAATTAATGAATAGGAGATATTTCATGAAATCAGCAAAAACTACTGTTACAATCCTTTCTGCACTTGCATCTGTCGTCTTATTATCTAGTTGTGCAACAAAGTCTACAGAAACACAGACAAGCAATAAGAGCTCATCTGATAATCAGATTACAATGACATATGACCAACTACGGTCAAGAGAAAATACTATGTCAACCCTTTGGTATCAAAAATCAGCTGAAACCAAAGCCTTGTATCTACAAGGTTATAATGTTGCCACAGATCGTCTAAAGGAATTACTGAAAACAGAATCAGACAAGCCTTATTCAATCATTTTGGACTTAGATGAAACAGTCTTAGATAATAGTCCTTATCAAGTTCAAAATATCAAAGACGGAACAGCATTCACACCTGAAAATTGGGATATTTGGGTTCAAAAAGCTGCAGCAAAAGCCGTCCCAGGAGCCAAGAAGTTTCTTCAATTTGCCAATCAAAACGGCATCCAAATTTACTATATTTCTGACCGCTCAGTTAATCAAATAGATGCTACGATTAAAAATCTAGAAAACGAAGGAATCCCTGTACAAGGGCGTGATCACCTCATGCTCTTAGAAAGTGGTGTAAAATCCAAAGAAGGGCGTCGCCAAGCAGTTCAAGAGAAAACTAATCTAGTATTACTATTTGGTGATAACCTCGTAGACTTTGCAGATTTTTCGAAGATTTCTGAATCTGACCGTGATAAACAACTTGAAGAATTGCAAAAAGAATTCGGTGAAAAATTCATCATCTTCCCAAATCCAATGTACGGATCATGGGAAACAGCTGTCTACGCTGGCAATAAATTGGATGCTAAAGGTCAAGTGGAAGAACGCCAAAAGGCTTTGCAAGGTTTTAATAAATAAAACAAATAAGCTGATTCTATATAAACTAAGGTTAACTTACAATCTTCAAAAAGTGGATAGGAAGGAATTCTGATAATCAGAAAACTTTCCTATCCACTTTTTTAATTGATATAACATCAAGCTTTTATACATCTGATACTATACGTTTTTCTGATTTTAAAGACTTTGTCGCCTAGACCCTATATTTCAAGAATTAAGTGACCTTGATGATCTAAATTTATTGTGGTATACTATTTTTGTCATCGGTTACCGATTACGTTCCTATGGGTTCGTGAGAGGAGGTGAAACTAATGAGCCTTATCATAGAGCTCGCTCTTACTATTATAGCGGATGTTATAGCTGGAATTATCTTGTATTTCGTCTGCAGATGGCTAGATAGTAAGGAGTAGACCGAGTGACTAGCCTATAAACACCCGTTAAATCGCTAAGATACGTCAAAAAAGCCCTTAACTACGGCCATAGTTAGGGGCTTTGGTGTTCTAATGAACCTTATCAATTAACTACATTTTAGCATATAATCTACAATAGTTCAAGCATTAAGTGAGGTTGATGATCTAAATTTAGTGTGGTATACTATTTTTGTCATCGGTTACCGATTACGTTCCTATGGGTTCGTGAGAGGAGGTGAAACTAATGAGCCTTATACCAGAGCTTGCTCTTACTATTATAGCAGATGTTATAGCTGGAATTATCTTGTATTTCGTCTGCAAATGGCTAGATGGTAAGAAGTAGACCGACTGACTAGCCTATAAACACCCATTAAATCGCTAAGATACGTCAAAAAAGCCCTTAACTATGGCACTAGTTAGGGGCTTTGGTGTTCTAATGAACCTTATACACTAACTACATTCTAGCATATAAGCCCAGATATTTCAAGAGTTTTATTTATTTTTTCAGGTTCCCTTAGTTCTGAAAGGTATTTGATTTTTCATCAATTCATTTAAAAATACTATACAAATTTCTTTACATTTTCCATAAGTGTGATATAATGAACTCAATAAGATAACTTGTGAAGGATAAACGCTGGGTCCCAGAATGGGGTAGACTGAAAGGTTGAGCATTCCTATGTGCCTGGGGTTATCTTTTTATTTTGATTTTTTAAGGCTCTCTACAAAGTTTAGAGGGTCTTTTTCTATTTCTGTAATGATAAAGTCAACAAATTGCTGTGAATAGGTATAGTGCTCAGACTTACCTATTTTATGGCAATATGCAAATTTCTCGTCAGTTTTTATTGAATAGAAATCAATGATTAAGGTTAGAACATATTGATTGAAACCAGATTTATAATTTAATTTGATATTCTTCTTGTTTAATCGATCATTTACAACTGAGATGATATTCCCGTATGAATATTTGTGAGTCTCTGATGGATCTTTTAAATCTTTTACTATTGCTACTTGAGAGGGAGATTGATTTGCAATTGAGACAACGAAGTCAGCTTCAGACTTTTTCTTTGTGATGTATAGGTTTTGTTTTACACCGATTGCAAATTTATCTGAATTATACTCAGAAACAAGAACATCTATAGCATTTGCTTGCTGAATAAACTTTTCTGCAATTTCCGCTGGGTATTTTAGTCTGATTTGTTCATTTGTCAGAGGCTCATAACTTGCTGATATAGTTAGGAAATTTTGTGCAATGGTCTCAGTGATGTCTCTACCATGAAATCTCTGAAGTTCATTGACATAGTTAAGTACACACGCTTGAAATAGTGGAGCGTACTTTAGTTCGTAATCCTCTGTAATATAATGTGTGCTGATATTTCTAAGCTCAATAATACGCTCCAGATTTAGTCGAATTCGTGTACTATCATCGGAATAAATTTTCTTGATAACATTTTCAAGGCTGAGAGTTCTATCTGGATTATCCTTAAAATAGATTGATAGATTTCTATTTAGCATTTCAGACTTCAACATCAACTCCCAAGCATTACATATGAAAAAACTGAATCCTTCAATACGATATTTGATTGTAGGCTTGTTGTAAATTTCCAGCCCCATAATAAAGGCCTCAACACTTTTATCAACAAGTCGTTGACTTAAATTTTTCATATTTTTCTTCCCTCCAATCTAACTATTAAGCAATCTTTTTAATAAAAACAGTTGCTTTTTATTTTTTTCTTATTCATTTGTCAAATTTGCCGTTTTTTACAGTTTAGTTTATAAAGTCGGATTTCCCTTCCTCCATAATTTTCTTTTATAAAACATCAAGCCCTTAACTGACATCTGATTACTAAACAGGTAACTTACGAAAAATACGCAGACATATCAGAATTACAAGAGAATTTCTAATATCACTATATCGCTTCTTTTATTAAAGACTAACTTTTTTGTTAAAATGTTTATACTCAACAAAAATCAAAGAGCAAATTAGAAAACTAGGATTATATATTCCTGTAGAATATACCAAAACACCCCTTAACTATCGCACTAGTTAAGGGATTTGGTGTTCTAATGAACCTTGCCTATCGATTTTATTCTAACATACAGGTCCAGATATTTCAAGAGTTTTATTTATTATTTAAAGTTCCTTAGTTCTGAAAGGTATTTGATTTTTCATCAATTCATTTAAAAATACTATACAAATTTCTTACATTTTCCATAAGTGTGATATAATGGACTCAATAAGATAACTTGTGAAGGATAAACGCTGGGTCCCAGAATGGGGTAGACTGAAAGGTTGAGCATTCCTATGTGCTGGGGGGTATCTTTTTATTTTGATTTTTTAAGGCTCTCTACAAAGTTTAGAGGGTCTTTTTCTATTCCTGTAGAATATACCAAAACACCCCTTAACTATGGCAGTAGTTAGGGGCTTTAGTGTTCTAATGAACCTTATCCGATAAAATTATTCTAACATACAGGCCCAGATATTTCAAGAGTTTTATTTGATTTTGATATTTTTGAAATTCCTTAGGTGTCTGAAAGGTCTATAATGACGTTATACTCAATGAAAATCAAAGAGCAAACTAAGAAGCTAGCCGCAGGCTGCTCAAAGCACTGTTTTGAGGTTGTGTATAGAACTGACGAAGTCAGCTCAAAGCACTGCTTTGAGGTTGCAGATAGAACTGACGAAGTCAGCTCAAAACACTGTTTTGAGGTTGTAGATAAGACTGACGAAGTCAGTCACATATATACACTAAGGC